>JBFLWQ010000006.1 GCA_040757775.1 Thermodesulfobacteriota bacterium | reverse complement strand
TCAAAAGAAAAGTTTCCATTATATTTAAAAGAACTCGAATTCCGTTATAATAATAGAAAAGAATCTATCTTTAATCTGATAACAAAATATATCACAAATTTGGTGCCAAATCTTTTATAATCACCAAGAATTATTTATAGCAAGACTCAAAATTTAAACCCTCTAAAACCTTCCCCCCATCACACAGCAACGCACCCAAACTTTTGTCCTGGATTCCCGTTTTCACGAGAATGACAGAATTCATTGTTACCCCCCTTCTTCTGAAGCGTAAATGAGGAAAAACCAAATGATATTCTTGACAAGATAATATCTATTTTGTATTATAACAAAAGTATTCTTTAAAAAAACTATTTTAATTAACCGGAGAAAACTCATTATGCCTACCTATAGTAAGAAAGCCCAGGTGCTGTTTACCGAAGAACAGTTCAATGAGTTGCAAAAGATTGCAAAAAAGGAGCATAAGAAAGTCAGCACCCTTATTCGAGAAGCCGTAGAGGGAGCCTGCCTTGAAAAAGCCCGTGCCCATGATATCCGAAAGGCTGCCAACAGAATACTTACCCTTGCCAAAGAGAATCCTGTTGAAGTTCCTCAAAACTACCAGGACTGGGAAAAGGAATATTCCAGGATAAAAGGCTCTATTTCAGATGACAGATAGACGTTTCTTTCTGGACTCCAATATCCTCATGTATGCCTTTGGCGCAAATCATCCGCTTCAAGCTCCGTGTAAAAGATTGCTTGATCTCATTGGCGAAGGAGAAATACAAGTTGCAACCAATACAGAAGTCCTCCAGGAAATTCTCTACCGCTTCTTTTCCATTCATCGAAAAGACCTTGCCTACCAACTGTATGACTCTATGGTGGTTCTCTGCTGGAGTATATTCCCGGTTACTCTGGCGGATACCAATCGCGCGAAAGAACTTCTCTCGAAAAACAAGGATATAGACGTTCGAGACGCTATTCATATTGCTTGCATGCTGAACAATAATATCGAGACGATCATCTCTGCTGACCACCACTTTGATAAAGTAAAAGAGATTGAGAGGGCTGATCCTCTTGATTTTCCCTTTGACTGATAAGCCAATATGGTTTTATGTATTCTCATATTGCTCATAATAACCTCAATCAAATACCCTATTCAACAACTGCAACGTTGCCGTTTACTCCCAATTTTCCGGCATGCTCTTTGTTAAGTCATGAGAAATGTGATCCGCTTTAATGAGTTTATGGGCGCTCTGGTCAAAAGTGAGCCATGTACCTTTTAGTTCAAAAGCAAGAGCGGCATAACAGGCGTCATATCCGGTTAGTCCCTTTTTAACATAGCGGTTGGCATATCTGGCCAGAGTTTCGGTCATCGGTTGCCTAAAAATACCGTTGTTAAGAATGGGCATCAGACCGTTAATGAAAACATCAGATCCCCGGGGATGGATGCGACAAAGAACAGCATAGACCTCGAAAGGAAATAATTCAGGTACGGCAAAGAATCCAGGGCGGTCGACCATCCTGCGCAGAACGGCTTGGGCATGAGGGTGGCTTTCTTCTTCAAGAAACCATCGTACCGCAACTGAGGCATCTATGACCCATATCATGCTTCATACCCCCTCAATTCCCTCAGTACCTCGATACTGCTCTTAGTCCCCAGTCGGCAAGCCTTTAAACCGCCAATGGTCTCCAATAACATTTTCTTTTTTTCTTCTGTTTGATAATCGAGAAACCTTCGCTGGAACTGTTCAGGGGTAATAAGCACGGCTTGAACTTTTCTCCCTTTACTCACAAGGATAGGTTCTCCTGTCTTTGCCAGCATATCCAGGATCTCTCCCATGTTGTTTCGTAACTTGAGCGCGTTTACCTCTTTCATAAGACACCCCCCCTTTTTATAAATACGTTAAGAGGAATTATAGGAAAATATGCTATACATGTCAAGTGTATATATGTGTATTCACATACTCATAATATGATCCGAATCTTATCCCTATCGATACCTATTCCATACCTTGTTTCACCCTTCTTGCCGACAGATTCGATGGCTATCTCCGGGAGGGCATATAAACCAAACCCTTTTTGTAAATCCTCCCGAATCTTGGTTTTGTAAGACCGCAGGTTTTCTTTGTTTAGGCTAAGTATTCCTGTATCGCTCATTTCAACGAATTCACGGTTGCCTGAGACCTTCCTGTAAATCTCGGTGATTCGACCCTGTTGGTTAAATACTTGCTGTATATCCAGGAAACAGTCTGTGCAATCCCTGCAAGATGTCTGCCCTTTTTTGCACCCCTTCTTCTGCATTGCAAACAAGGCATAGAGGGCAAGCCTTGCCGGCATCATGTCTATTTCGAGGTTCTTGTAGGCGATTTTGGAGTTTGGAAGGTCAACCGTCAGTGTGTAGGGTCTTTCTTTAACGAGAGAGAGCAACAGGGTTGAGGGGTCTTTTGGCTCAAGAAGCAGATCTTCAGAAATCTGTTCTCTTATTGAAACAAAAGGGATGGGGACGAGAGTGATTTTTGCGTATTTTGTCTCTTTAGCATAGGGCTGACCGTCTTTATCCCGGAGTTCAATGGGAATGGACTTTTGGGGAGGATAATAGAAATCTCTGTTACTTTCAAACTCTGGTGATACCAGCACGTGGTAAACTCTGTCCTGATGCCGACCATAGAGCTGAGCCGCAAGCATAAGGCAGGCGCTCATGGTCTTTCTGCCTCCGGCTATGGAGAAGAAAACAGAGGTGTTCAGATTGTTTGTAAACCTGAAGGTCAATTCCAGGCATTTCTTGAGAAGCCATTCATTTTCTTCCTCATCAGTAATGTCGTCTATCTCTATCCCATTTTGGTTTCTTATAGTATGAACATTGTCAAAGCCGAAATCTATCGATATGGAATTAATGTCATATTCGTTAAGGTACTGATAGTATCTTCCGTCTCTGGGGGATAAAAGATCGGCGTTGATTTTTTCTTTACCCTGTCTGGTTGTAATCACATGGACGGCATCTATCTTCCTTCTCTGTTGATGTATGGCAAAGAGGGTCTCGGTAATTACCTGGGGGCTCAAACCAACAACGGCTAAGAGTATGTTTTTCATTAGTATATCCCTGTAATTTCAATTTTTCCCAAGCCGAACGAGGTCTGTTTGCCTATATGAACCTTCTCACAAAACCTGACAAAGGGCATGAATTCGGTGAGGTCTCCTGAATAACTCACCTCACCAACGATGCCGCCCATGAGCATGGATTGATCCTGCTTGTTGGAATACCGCTCCCAGTCAAACCATCTCAGGGACGAATTTACAGTTTCAACGGTTTTTGCCCTATCAACAATACCTCTGTAATCAAGAGAGGGTTCTCCGCTCCCATAGTAATTCTGAAGGGAGTATACCCTCCGCAACATAGCCCGGGTCAGGATGTGAAAAGGTAGGTCTGCCTCAAGTCTGTTCTGAAATTTGAGACGGAGGGGTGTTTTAAGGGAAATGTCTATACGGTGGACATTTGCAAGATCATCGGGCATGAAGTTTTCGATTTGAAGTTCTTCGGTACATTTATCTGTGGTAATCTTCCCTGTTTCTCCTGAGTATGCGAGTTTGCCATTGCATATGACCTTTTTTAGGAGAAACCGGGCTCTTTTCCCGTCGATCTTTTTTCCGATGCCGAGCTTGCCCATCTGTTCAAAGGCATATATAAAATATGGCAAATAGTCATTCGCCTTGCCGAAAAGGAGCAGGAAGAAGTCAAAAGGCTCTCCTTCTTTGAATGAGATTCTTTTGGTATCAGAAGGCTCAATCACATAAGGGTGGGGTGGTGATGCGACTCTCTTTCGATCGCCGGGTTCATCTCTTGCGGCAGGTGTCTCAAAGACGAAAGAGTAAACGCATTTTTCCCGTAAGAGGCAATCTTTACAATCCTGTTTTCTTAAAGCACAGACAACCTTTTTTAGTGCTATGCCAAAAACACCACGAAATGAGGACCCTTTGTAAGGGGGAAGGATGGCATTGTCCTCGAAGACACTGGAAAAAAGGTATTTTCCATAGAGCATAAGCTTCCCTCAGTTAATGATCGGTCATAAACATGAGATATATTAGCTTAAACTCAGAAAATAAACCATTGCAATGTTGCAGGAAATGTTGGCAGGGTATTTCTCAGTATTACGAAGCCATAAATTCTACCGCCTTTTTAAGCCTGTCTATGACTTTTTCTTTCCCAAGTATCTCAACTACCTCATATATCCCCGGGCTTGCAGTTGATCCGGTCAGGGAAACTCTTACAGGCTGGGCTATTTTCCCAAGCTTTATGTCTTTTTGAGAGGATACTTCTTTGAGTACCTCCTCAATTGCTTGCTGGTTGAAGGTCTGTAATTGGTTAAGCCTCTTAATCAGAATCTGAAATATCTCTACTGTATCCGGTGTCAAAAACTTTTCAGCCGCTTTCTTATTATACTCAATCCCTTCCTTGAAGAAGAACTCCGAATCCTCTGCCATTTCAACTAATGTCTTGCTTCTTTCTTTGAAAGCAAGGGTTATCTTTTGCAAAACTTCGTTATTTTCGACTGGGTAGCCTCTTTTTTTTATAAAAGGAATCAATAACTCTGCCAGATTTTCAGGATTCTCCTCTTTTATGTAATGGGCATTGAGCCATAACAGTTTCTCGGGGTTAAATACCCCGGCAGATTTCCCTACATTATCCAGAGAGAATTTTTCTATTAATTCATCTCTGGAGAGTATCTCCTGGTCCCCATATGACCAGCCCAGCCTGACCAGATAGTTCATCACAGCCTGGGGGAGATACCCAAGCTCTTTGTAAGCCATAACTGATGTGGCACCGTGCCGTTTGCTCAAACGCGTTTTGTCAGTTCCCAATATCATAGGAACATGAGCGAATTGTGGCAGAGAAGATTCAAGTGCCTGATACAACAAGATTTGTTTAGGGGTGTTGTTGAGGTGGTCGTCTCCCCTTATAACATGGGTAATCCCCATTGTTATGTCATCTACGACTACAGTGAAATTATAGGTTGGGTATCCATCAGACCTCTGAATTATAAGATCATCCAGTTCTGAGTTCTCAAACCGCACTTCACCTTTTATTGCATCATTGACTACGGTTGTTCCTTCTATTGGGGCTTTGAATCTGACAGCATGGGGTTTCCCTGATTCAGGTTTATCCAGCCCCCTACATTTGCCATCATATTTGGGTTTTTTGCCTTCTGCCAGAGCCAGTTTCCTCTTTTCCTCAAGCTCCTGGGGTGTGCAGCAGCAGTAATATGCCTTACCCTTTTTAATTAGTTTTTCGATATATTCCCTGTAGATACTGAAACGTTCTGTCTGAAGGTAGGGACCTTCATCCCAATTCAACCCCAGCCATTCCATTCCGTCATAGATAGCCCGGATAGATTCTTCGGTTGAGCGGGCCCGATCGGTATCTTCTATCCTTAGAATGAATTTGCCTTGAAAATGTCGGGCAAAGAGCCAGTTAAAAAGGGCTGTCCTTGCACCACCGATATGCAAATATCCTGTAGGACTTGGTGCAAACCTTGTTCGAACTTCCGGCATCTTTTTATCCAATCACCGCCAGGATTTGATTCTTATTTACAGAATCTCCCTTTTTGAAGTTTATGGACTTGACAGTTCCGTTCACCGGTGATGTCAGGGCATTCTCCATCTTCATTGCCTCAAAGAGAACCACTAAATCTCCGCTCTTTACCTTATCCCCTACATTAACTTTATAATCTATTACCATTCCTGGCATAGGGGCAACAATGGCGGTTTCGCCTTCAGCAACAGCCATGGGTGTCTTTGGAGTCTCTTCTTTCTTTTCTGGTTTTGGTGTTGCAGCTGGCTGCGAAGGAACCTGTTTCGAGGGAGATGGTGAATAAGCAGTAACAATAGGAGAGCCACCAACTTCTTCCACCTGTACCTCATAATATTCATCCTCTACAAAGACGTTGTATGTACGCAGTCCAGGTCCTTTTTCAGGAACGGACTTTTCTGGCTTTTCAATGAGTTTACCTGCCCTTGCCTTTGCAATAAGTTCCTCTTCCCTCTTAACCTCTTCCAGTGTTTTGGGTTTTACCTCTGGAGGCGGTTCTTCCAGCCCGTACTTCCACCTTAAGAACCTCATGCCGGTAGTTGGGTAAAGGGCGTAAATCAAAACATCTCCTGTGTCTTTCGCAATACCTTTAGTTGCCTCTTTAGCCTTTTCAAGCTCTGGTTCAATTATATCTGCTGCCCTGCAGGTTATGGGTTTTTCTCCCCTTTCATAACCCACCAGGATCAGCTTCTGTACCTTTTTATCCATAGGCACAGGGGTTTTACCATAGAGACCGTAGGCATAATCCTTTACCTCTCTGGTAATCATCTTGTAGCGGCCAAAGAGTACATTCTGAACAGCCTGGATACCAACTATCTGACTGGTAGGGGTAACCAGAGGAGGGTATCCCATGTCTTTTCTCGTTCTCGGTAATTCCTCATAAACCTCGTCTATTCTATCAAGGGCTTCTGCCTGTTTTAGCTGGGAGACCAGATTGGTGGTCATGCCACCTGGTATCTGATGTAATAGTACCCCCGTGTCTATCACTGACATCTTGGTAAGGTCAAGGAAGCCTCTGTATTTGGGGGCGATGGATTCAATGTGCTGCCCCATTTTGAAGAGATGGGTCAGATCCAGGCCGGTATCTCTGGGAGTACCCTGGAGGGCCACCACTATAGGTTCAACCGCAGGTTGAGAAGACCTTAGGGCAAATGGCGCCAAAGAGCAATCTACAATATCCACCCCCGCCTCAATGGCTTTTAGATATGCCATAGATGCCATACCGCTTGTATAATGTGTATGAAGCTGGATGGGGATGTCGATATTCTCCTTAAGTGCCTTTATCAATTCATAGGCATCATATGGGGATATTAATCCTGCCATATCTTTTATACAAAGGGTATCAGCCCCCATATCCTGCAGGGTCTTTGCTTTATTAACAAAATACTCGATATTGAAGACAGGTCCTCCCAGTCTTCTTTCCGTCAGAGAGTAGCAGATAGTAGCCTGAATATGTTTCTTACACTCCTTAATGGCTGCGAAGGATGTTTCAAAATTACGTTCATCGTTTAATGCATCAAATACCCTGAAGATGTCGATTCCAACTTCAGCAGCCTTGTGGACGAAGGCAGTAACCACGTCATCTGCGTAATTACGGTATCCTACCAGGTTCTGCCCCCTTAAGAGCATTTGCAATGGGGTGTTAGGCATATGCCTTTTCAATATTCGTACTCTTTCCCATGGATCTTCGTTCAGAAATCGGGTACATACATCAAAAGTTGCTCCCCCCCAGACCTCCATGGAAAAAAAGCCTGCCTTATCCATCTCTTCTGCTATTGGAAGCATGTCTTCTGTTCTCATTCGGGTGGCTAAACTGGATTGATGACCATCTCTAAAAGTAGTATCTGCAATTTTAACTGGATTCCTTCTCTCCTTTTTTCCTTTTGGTGGCATATTTTTTATCTCCTTCTTAGATTTGCAAGAATTGAAAGGTATCTCCTCCTTTATCTGGATCCCACAGAATTATAAATTAAATAAAAACCTTTTATTTATGGAATATTCTACACTGGAGTAAGTTTCTCATCTGCATTATCGCCTGTCTGCCAAAAAGCCCCCACACATTGGATGAAGCTTGAAAAGAGGTGGTTGTGGATCTTATAGCAGAAGTCTCTTCTTCCTCCTTTCGATAGGCTGATACGGCTGCTGAAATGGCTGCCATCTTTTTTCTTTCAATTTCCATTAGAGTTGTCTCCTTCTGGAATTCAGACGTTAGACATCAGAATTATATTCACCCTCACCCCAACCCTCTCCCATCGAGAGAGAGGGAGTTTCGACTTTTTACGAGTCCATCAAGGTCTGGTGGTCAACGATTTATACAGGAATATTGCCATGCTTCTTTGGAGGACGGGTCTCTCTCTTGGTAGACAATGCCTCCAGTGCACTGATTATCTTTATGCGCGATTCGCTGGGGATAATCACTGCATCAATGTAACCCCTTGCAGCGGCGATATAGGGATTGGCAAAAAGATTACGGTATTCTTGAATCTTCTCCTCTAACTTTGCTTTTGGATCCGCTGCCTCTTTTATCTCCTTCCTGTGGATAATATTCGCTGCTCCTTCAGCACCCATTACAGCTATCTCTGCAGTAGGCCAGGCTAATACGTAATCTCCTCCCAGATGTCTGCTGCACATGGCTACGTATGAACCCCCATAAGCCTTTCGTGTTATAAGAGTGATTTTGGGTACAGTCGCCTCCGAATAGCACCAGAGAAGTTTTGCCCCATGCCGGATTATCCCAGTCCATTCCTGGGCAGTACCAGGCAAATAACCGGGCACGTCCATTATTGTTAAGAGAGGTATATTGAATGCATCACAGAAGCGAATAAAACGGGTGGCTTTGTCCGAAGCATTTACATCCAGACACCCCGCCAAAAAATTAGGCTGATCAGCTATAATACCAACTACCCTCCCGTTTAGACGTGCGAAGCATGTAATGATATTCTTTGCATAATGTTCATGAGGTTCAAAGTACTTACCGTCATCCACAATAGCGCCGATTACTTTTTTTATGTCATATACCTGCCTTGGATTGTCAGGTATTATTGTGTCCAGCTCTGGTGAAATACGCCCGGGATCATCCCGGGGTTCTATAAATGGGGGGTCTTCCATGTTATTTGAGGGAAGATAGGTCAGGAGTTCTTTTATCATTTCTATAGCTTCAGCATCACTCTCACAGGCAAAATGGGCAACACCACTTTTAGAACTATGAGTCATTGCCCCACCTAATGCTTCGGGTGTGACTTCTTCGCCTGTAACCGTTTTAATGACATCCGGTCCGGTAATAAACATATAACTGCTCTTTTTGGTCATAAATATCCAGTCGGTCATGGCAGGGGAATAGACGGCTCCTCCAGCAGTAGGCCCCATGATGGCAGATATCTGAGGGATAACCCCTGAGGCACATGAATTACGATAAAAGATCTCTCCATAGCTGCTAAGGGCATCAACCCCTTCCTGGATTCGGGCTCCACCTGAGTCATTGAACCCAACTATAGGGGATCCAGCTTTGAGTGCCATATCCATAACCTTGGCTATCTTTTTTCCGTGGTATTCGCCCAGGGTTCCACCCATAGAGGTAAAGTCCTGGGAAAATGCGAAGACCCCTCTTCCGTTTACCGTTCCAAAACCAGTAATTACGCCTTCACCTGGTACAAAGGTATCTCCCATGTCGAAATCCTTGCACCGATGACGAACAAACATGTCTGTTTCCTGGAAGCTGCCAGAATCAAAGAGTAGTTCCAATCTTTCTCTGGCCGTTAGTTTGCCAGACTTATGCTGTTTTTCAACCTTTTCCCCTCCTCCCATTTCCCTTTCTTTGGCTATCTTATCCTTTAATTCATTAATCTTATCTTCCACATAACCCATATGCTTTCTCCTCTTTACAAGCTTTATTCAGTCTGTACAACTCTGGGTAATAATACTATTTCCATCTCATGCCTGCGAAAGCAGTAATCCAGAAAACTAAAAACACAAAGCTCGACTAGTATAAACCGGCAACTGTTTTCTATTGCAGAAAAGCTACCCATGCACAATTTCTTTGGCTATCAGGGTTCAATTTGAGTGCTATCCAATAACATACAGGCTCTTTACTGTCAAGAGTTTTTGTTTAGAAACAGAGTTTAGATGGGTATCATGCTTAAAGGTGGGGAGGATTTTTCTTGACAAAAAAAATGTTTATATATATTAATTACTTTTCCTATGCTTAAGCAGCATAGGTGGATAAAAACCAAGGTAGGTTTCTAATTTGATATTAAATATTGAAGACATACCCATCAGTGGTTTAGATATAAAACAGACCCTGGATCAGGATTGGCTGAAAGATACCCTACGAGACATTAGAGAGACGGGAGAGTGTAGGTTTTCTGCACCAATTTCATTTGATCTAAAGGTTACCAGATCAGGCAGAAATGTATTTGTACATGGCAATATTAGTACAAACTTTGTGATGAAATGTAGCAGATGCCTGAAAGACTTTGATTGTCCTATAATAATCAGTAATTTCAAATACACCTTTTGCCCGGCAGAAGACAAAGAAGTTGGTGACGATTTAGAACTTAGCAGTGAAGACCTGGAATTTAGTTTTTACATTGGGGAGGAGATCAACATCTCTCAGGTGATTCTTGAACAGGTAATACTTGCGATTCCTTTCAAACCCCTGTGTCATGACTTATGCCGTGGCCTCTGCTATAAATGTGGAATGGATTTGAACAAAGAGGTATGCAAATGTTCGAAGGAGAATAAATTCAATATTGGATTTTCGAAACTCCGAGATTTGAAGGTTGAAAGCATAAAGTAAGATATGTTAAGAAAAGAGCTACTAAGGAGATTAATCAATGGCTTTACCAAAAAGAAGACACTCCAAATCACGAAGGGATAAGCGCAGGACGCATCAAAAATTATCCTTACCTCAAGTGGTACTCTGCCCTCAGTGCAACGAACCCAAGCTTCCTCACCGCGTTTGTCTTAGTTGTGGTACCTATAAAGGCAAGACCGTATTGGAAGTGAAAGAAATCTAATCAGGGAGAATTCATGAAGATAGCAGTAGATGCTATGGGGGGTGATTATGCGCCCGAAGTACCTGTAGAGGGAGCAATCCTCGCAGCAAGGGAGTTTAACACCAATGTTGTTTTAGTGGGCAATAAAGAGGTAATTCAAAGAGAACTCCTGAAGCATAACACTAAAGGCTTGCCCCTGGCAGTCAAACACGCATCCCAGGTTATAGGGATGGGAGAGTCTCCTTCTGAAGGGCTTAGAAAGAAAAAAGACTCCTCCATAAGGGTTGCCTTTGAGTTAATAAAAAGTGGAGAAGCCCAGGGATTAGTCAGCGCAGGAAACTCTGGTGCTGTTCTGGCAACAGCTATCTATGTTCTGAAAAAACTTGAGGGAGTTGATCGGCCAGCAATTGCAGCCCTTTTGCCCACACTGAAGGGCGTTTCTGTCTTATTAGATGGTGGTGCCAATGTGGTTTGTAAATCCTCCCATTTAGTGCAGTTCGGCATTATGGGAAATGTTTATGCCAGGTATGTCTTGAGCAAGCAAGACCCAAAGGTTGGATTGCTAAGCAATGGGGAAGAAGATAGTAAGGGGAACGACGTGACCCGGGATGCCCATGTTGTTTTAAAAAATAGTTTTATTAACTATATAGGTTATGTAGAAGGCATGAATGTTTATGATGGAAGTGTTGATGTGGTAGTATGTGACGGATTTGTGGGGAATATAACCTTAAAGATAAGTGAAGGATTAGTTTACGCATTAGGCAATGCATTTAAAACGGAGATGAACAATGGTTTCCGTTCAAAGTTGGCTTACTTTTTAGCTAAGAAGTCATTAAATAATATAAAAAAGAGATTCGATTATTCAGAGTACGGAGGAGCCCCTCTTTTGGGTATAGATGGTATAGGTATAATTAGCCACGGCAATTCATCTGCCAAGGCAATAAAAAATGCGATCCAGATGGCTACCCGCTTTGTTTCTAGTAGGGTTAATCCTCATATAATAGAGGACATTAAGAGAAACCAGGAATTACACAAATCGGCCAAGATGCCCCCTGTCAAGATTTGGGAACAGATTAGGGATAAGATAATTCATGTTGAAGAAAAATGGAAGGATAAATTAAGATAATTAGGAGTTATTTATGGATTATTTTTTGACAGAAAACCAGATTATGATAAAAGAACTGGCCAGGCAGATTGCAGACCAGAGGATTATGCCTGTTAGGGCTCAGCTCGATGAGAAGGAGGAGTTTCCGTGGGAGATTATTAAGGTTCTGGCAGACTCTGATCTAATGGGGCTGTGTTACCCTGAGAAATATGGAGGGCTTGGGGGGGGGACATTTGAGAACTGTTTGGCTGTAGAAGAAATAAGCAGGGCATGTATTGGTGTCTCTGTATGCTATGCCGGCAGTGGGCTTGGGGCATATCCAATCCTTCTATTTGGTTCGGAAGACCAGAAAAAGAAATACATACCAGATGTAGCTAATGGAAGGAAATTGGCGGCTTTTGGCTTAACTGAGGCTAATGCCGGAAGCGACGCTTCTGGAATTCAAACCACGGCTGTATTGGATGGAGATGAGTATATTATAAATGGTACAAAGCAATGGATCACTGGTGGAGGCGAAGCCGAAATATATACAGTAATAGTTATGACCGATAAGAACAGGGGAAGTCGGGGGGCAAGTGCTCTTATCGTAGAAAAAGGGATTCCTGGGTTTACTTTTGGAAAGAAGGAAAAGAAGATGGGCATCAGGGCATCTGCCACAACAGAATTGATCTTCTCAAACTGTCGGGTGCCTAAAGATAATTTAATTGGAAGAGAAGGGATGGGCTTTATTGTAGCTATGAGGGTTCTGGACAGGACAAGGCCAGGGATCGGAGCTCAAGCCATCGGACTCTGTCAGGGAGCCCTGGATGCAGCAGTTACATATGCCCGGGAAAGGAGACAGTTTGGGAAACCGATTATCTCTTTTCAGGCTGTTCAGCATATTTTGGCTGATATGGCTACCCAGACAGAGGCTGCCAGGGCACTGGTTTATTCTGCCTGTAGATTTATTGACAGCGGTGCAAAAGATATATCTAAGGTATCTGCCATGGCTAAGGTCTTTTCCAGCGATGTTGCTATGAAGGTTACCGTAGATGCTGTTCAGGTTTTAGGTGGATATGGTTATATGAGGGATTATCCGGTGGAAAAGATGATGCGGGATGCAAAGATCCTTCAGATATATGAAGGAACCAACCAGATTCAGCGTAATGTGATAGGTCAGGAACTGATCAAGGAATATGCAGGGAAGAAAGAAAAAAAATAAGAGAGTTTACAGTGAATATAGTTGTATGCATAAAGCAGGTTCCAGAAACAACAAGCGTCAAGATCAATAAAGATACTAACACGCTTATAAGGGAAGGGGTGAAGAGCATTATTAACCCCTTTGACATGTATGCTATTGAAGAGGGGTTAAGGATAAAAGAAAAGTTTGGCGGAAGAGTTAGCGCTGTTAGTATGGGACCTCCCCAGGCAGAGGAGGCTTTGAGAGAGGCAGTTTCTTATGGAGTTGACGATGCTTTTTTGCTGAGCGATCGGGCATTTGCCGGAGCTGATACCCTGGCTACCTCTCGTACATTAGCCAAGGGCATAAAGAAGATTGGGAATTTTGATCTTATTATTTGTGGTAAACAGGCTATCGATGGAGATACTGCTCAGGTAGGGCCTGGTATTGCTGAGAAGCTGGCCATACCTTTTGTTGCTTTTGTCAGGAAGATAAGAGAGATTAATAATCGCTCTATTAAAGTGGAGAGGATGATGGACGATGGATATGATGTCCTGGAAATAACTCTCCCCGCCCTGATAACGGTGGTAAAAGAGATTAATGAGCCGAGGATGCCTTCGTTAAGAGGGAAGATGAAGGCAAAGAGCATTGACATCCCTACATTGAGGCTGGCGGATATAGAGATTGGTGAGGACAAAGTTGGGCTTAAAGGGTCTGCTACTCAGGTAATAAAGGTATTTACTCCAAAACGGGGTGGCAGGAGAGAGGTACTGGGAGGTTCAGTACAAACTCAGGTAGACTTGTTGATTAACAGGCTGAATGATTTAAAGGTAATATAGGACAGTAGGGGCAAAGGCTATTCTCGCCCCTGCGTAGCACCGACACTGAACTTGTTTCATACTGATCCACAGGATATTGAGGAATTGCGGTTAAAGGAATATCATGGATATCAAAGTCGATATTGAGTTATGTACAGGATGTGGAATCTGTGAAGAGGCATGTCCTTTTGGGGCTATCAGGATTGAGGATGATGTGGCATCTATAGATGAGAGGTGTAATCTATGTGGTGCCTGCGTTGATGTTTGCAATTTCGAAGCTATTTCGATACAAAGGTTAAGAAAAACAGGTAGGGAGAGTAACGACTATAAAGGGGTGTGGGTATTTGCCGAACAAAGAAATGGCAAGATAGCCAGTGTTGTTTTGGAACTTCTGGGAGAAGGGAGGAAGCTGGCTGATAAACTGGGAGTCGATCTTTGTGCTGTCTTCTTTGGTGACAGTGTTGAAATGCAGACCAATGAATTGATATACTATGGTGCCGATAAGGTATATGTTGTAGATGCCCCAATCCTCCGGGACTTTAATGATGAGATTTACAGTAAGGTTTTGGTTGATTTGATTAATGAATACAAACCGGAGATAGTGCTCTCCGGGGCTACTGCTGTTGGGAGGTCTTTCATCCCCGAGGTTTCTGCCAGGTTGGAAACCGGTCTGACGGCAGATTGTACTGCTCTGGATATAGATACTGAAAGGAGAATCCTGCTCCAGACCCGTCCTGCCTTTGGAGGGAATATTATGGCCACCATTATTTGTCCTGATGAACGCCCTCAAATGGCTACTGTTCGCCACAAGGTTATGAAGAAGTCGCTGTATGATACGAATCGAAAAGGAGAAGTGATTAAAAAGGGTATCGATGGTTATGGTCTGAATCTCCGCACAAAGGTTCTTGAAGTGGTGGAAGAGATTGGAGAGACGATAAATATAGCTGAGGCTGATGTAATTGTCTCCGGGGGGAGAGGGCTTCAGGAGCCGAAGAACTTTAAGCTTATTGAAGAATTGGCAAAAATTCTGGGCGGTGCTGTAGGTGCCTCCAGGGGTGCTGTTGATGCTGGCTGGATACCTTACTCACACCAGGTTGGGCAAACCGGAAAGACGGTTTGCCCCAAGCTGTATATTGCATGTGGAATATCAGGAGCGGTTCAGCATTTAGTCGGCATGCAGTCATCCGATGTTATTGTGGCTATTAATATAGATAAAGATGCCCCCATTTTTGATGTGGCTACTTTTGGTGTTGTTGGAGACGTCTTTGAGGTTGTTCCTGCACTCATTAAAAGATTTAACGAGCTGAGAGGATAGGAATTACCCATGGTTAAATCAGCATTTATATTTCCCGGGCAGGGTTCTCAGTATCTTGGTATGGGAAAGGAACTCTATGATAATTTCACAGTAGTAAGGGAGACTTTTGAAGAGGCGAATGATTCTTTAGGCATGGACATAAAAAAAATCTGTTTCGAAGACCCTAATGGTGAAATAGGGTTGACAGTTAATACTCAGCCTGCTGTATTGACAGCCAGTATTGCTGCACTCCGGGTCTTGAACCAGGAAACGGATGTACAGCCATGCCTTGTTGCCGGGCATAGCTTAGGGGAATACAGTTCTCTGGTTGCAGCTAAATCGTTGAATTTTTATGATGCTGTAAGGATAGTCCAACAAAGGGGAAGGTTTATGCAAGAGGCAGTACCGGTAGGTACTGGAACTATGGCAGCTATCATAGGGATGCAGGAAGAAGCTGTGGAAAAGATTTGTGCTGAGATAACAGAAGAAGGGAGTCTGGTCTCTCCGGCCAACTACAACAGCCAGGATCAAATTGTTGTCTCTGGGGAGATTACGGCGGTTCAAAATGCCATTGATTTAGCTAAAGAAAGAGGTGCCAAGAGAGTTGTTGTTTTAAATGTCAGTGCCCCTTTTCACTGTAGTCTTATGAAACCGGCTATGGAAAGGCTCGCAGCTGAACTGGAGAAGCTTTCTTTTAATGACATTCAAACCCCTGTGATTTCAAATGTTGAGGCAGACATAAATACTTCTAAAGAAAGGGTTAAAGAGCTCTTAACAAAGCAGGTATGTAATCCGGTGAAGTGGGTTCAGTCCATGAAAAGAATGATTAAAGAAGACGTAAATATGGTTATTGAAGTTGGCCCTGGTAAGGTTCTGTCAGGATTAATGAGGAAGATTAGTGACAAGGTAAGGATACGGAATGTAGAAGATATTAAAAGTTTAAAGAGGGTTCAGGAAGGCTAAAGAGCGGAGAAGAGATGGGGGAGTACCTTTCAACAGCGCACTTAAGTGCGCTGTTGGTCAAGAAGACTAGAGAGGGAATGAAGGAGTTAGTATATGGACTTAAAAGGCAAGGTAGCATTAATAACCGGGTCTGCTCAGGGTATTGGGAGGGCAATTGGTATCCTGTTGGCAAGGAAGGGAGCGGACATTGTAGTCTCTGACCTTAATTCTGAAGAGGCACAGAAAGTCGCAAAAGAGATTGAAAAGATAGGAAGGAGATGCCTTGTTACAATAACCAATGTGGCTGATTTTAAAGAGGCCGAGCAGATGATAAATAAGACAATCGAGGAGCTAGGCCGTATTGATATCCTGGTGAATAATGCCGGGATAGTTAGAGACAGTCTTCTTTTGAGAATGAAAGAAGAGAGTTGGGACCAGGTTTTGAATGTGAACCTGAAGGGTACCTTTAACTGCACAAGGGCAGCAGTCAGGTTTATGGTAAAACAGAGAAGTGGAAAGATTGTAAATATTGCATCCATTTCAGGGGAAATGGGAAATATTGGTCAGGCAAACTATTCCGCTTCCAAGGCAGGGGTAATTGGTTTTACAAAAACTGCAGCAAGAGAGTTTGCCTCAAGAGGTATAAACGTTAATGCTGTTGCCCCTGGTTTTATTGATACACTTATGACCCAGTCTTTACCAGATGATATTAGAGAAAACCTGAAAAAACAGATTCCTGTTGAGAGGTTAGGGACGCCTGAAGATATAGCTGAAGCTGTTTACTTTCTTGTCTCCGATGCATCAAGTTATATTACTGGTCAAGTAATCAATGTTAATGGGGGTTTGTATATGTAGGATTGTGGTAATTTTCTACGTTAAATAAGGAAAAGAATAATTTTTATAGGAGGTATAAAGTTAATGGGAAAAGAATCTGTTGAGGCAAAAATTAAGGCTATCATAGCCGAACAACTTGGAATAGATGAAGATGAGGTTGTTAACGAGGCGTCTTTTATTGACGATTTGGGTGCGGATTCATTGGATTTGGTTGAATTAATAATGGCTCTTGAGGAGGAATTTGGTCAAGAGATATCCGATGAAGAAGCAGAAAACATTCAAACTGTTCAAGAAGCTATTGATTATATTTCTGAACATCTATAATTATGGAGATATTTTATTAGGATCATCTCCAAAAAAGTTGGTGAAATCATGAGGATTCAAGGGGTCAAGGATTCAAGGATTCGAGGGGAATCATAAAATCCTTTCCACCAACTAAATGGGAGAAGACCTTTTATTAGGATTATAAGATAGGTTAAGAGGAGAGGTTAAGAGGCAGGAGTCATCTGCCTCTGGCGGAAGAATATCCGCCTCTGGCAGACCATTCTCCACCTCTGGTCCGCCTCTGACGGATTGCGAGGCAGCTATACTTGAGAGTTATTATTTTACCAGTTCGGTGTTGCAAAAACTCTTTCAACTTTTTGGAGGTGCTACCTTGAAGAGGAGGGTTGTAGTGACGGGTTTGGGGGCAGTGACTCCTTTAGGGATTGGGGTAGAAAAAACATGGAAGGCATTAGTTGAAGGGAAGTCAGGGATTGGTGAGATTTCTCGCTTTGATACAACTAATTTCCAAACAAAGATCGCAGGTGAAGTAAAGGATTTTGATCCGGAAGACTTCTTGGATAAGAGGCAGGTAAGAAGGATGGATTCCTTTGTCCATTATTGCATGGCGTCAACCATAATGGCAATTGAAGATTCAGGACTTAAGGTTACAGATCAAAATGCTGAAAGAATTGGGGTTATTATCGGGACAGGGCTGGGTGGTTTACCAACCTTAGAGAAGAACCATACCATGCTACTGGAAGGGGGGCCTAAAAAGATATCCCCTTTATTTATACCCATGATGATTGCCAATATTGCTCCAGGGCAGATAGCTATTTATTTTGGGATTAAGGGACCTAATACCTGTGTTGTTACTGCCTGTGCAGCCGGTTCTCATGCTATCGGGGATTCATTTAAACTAATACAGCGGGGAGACGCAGATGTTATGATTACCGGAGGGACAGAGGCAACCATAACCCCTTTGAATATTGGTGGCTTTAATGCGATGAAGGCTATTTCTACGCATAATGATGAGCCTGAAAAAGCCAGTCGTCCCTTTGATAATAACAGAGACGGTTTTGTTCCGGCAGAAGGTGCAGGAACGATTATTTTAGAAGAGTTGGAACTGGCACTTAAGAGGGGAGCCAATATCTATGGTGAAATTATTGGTTACGGATTAACCAGTGATGCCTTTCATATAACCGCCCCTGACCCTCAGGGAGGTGGGGCAGCCCGATGTATGAAGATGGCACTCCTTGATGCCAATATACCACCCAATAAAGTGGATTATATCAATGCTCATGGTACTTCTACACCACTGAATGATACTATTGAAACCATTGCCATAAAGACCGTCTTTAATGAATACAGTAAAAAGATTCCTGTAAGTTCCACTAAATCGATGACTGGCCATTTGCTGGGTGCAGCAGGTGGGGTTGAGGCAATCTTTACAATTCTGACAATTCGTGATGGAATTATTCCGCCTACTATAAACTATGAGACTCCCGACCCTGATTGCGATCTGGATTATGTCCCGAATATAGCGAGAAAGGCTGATGTTAAGATAGCTATTTCTAATTCCTTTGGTTTTGGCGGGACCAATGCTACGCTGGTCTTTAAGAAGTATAATGGTTAAAAAGATGAAAATAATTATTGGATCTGACCATGGAGGTTTTGAATTAAAAGAGCTTATAAAACAATCCTTATCTAAAGATATGAAGATAGACTTTTATGATGTTGGTACATTCAGCAGTGAATCTGTGGATTACCCTGCCTTTGGCAGTATAGTTGCCCAGAAGGTACAAAGGGGAGAATTCGAAAGGGGAATTCTTGTCTGTGGAACCGGGATTGGTATGTCCATAGTTGCGAACAGGTTTCCGAAGGTACGGGCTGCCCTGTGTCATGATGCATATACCGCAAGAATGAGCAGAGAGCACAATGATTCAAATATCCTTATTATTGGAGGAAGGGTTACAGGTAAAGATGTTGCCATGGAAATAGTTAAAGTGTGGCTTACCAGTGAATTTCAAGGAGGAAGACACCAGCAAAGATTGGAAAAGATAGCCGATATAGAGAAAGCCATTTGTAATTCTCAATCTACTATGCCTGCGGAGAAATAGATGTCGATTTTAAGAGAGGCGGATCCAGAGATTGCAGAAGTCATTCGATTGGAGACGAAAAGACAGGCATACAGGCTGGAGTTAATCGCTTCTGAAAATTTTGTAAGTGAGGCAGTATTAGAAGCCCAGGGCAGTATTCTGACCAACAAATATGCGGAAGGATACCCTAAAAAGAGATACTACGGAGGATGTGAATTTGTAGATAGCGTTGAAAACCTGGCTATAACCAGAGGTAAAGAGTTATTTAGCGCTGATCACGTTAATGTTCAGCCTCACTCTGGGACACAGGCTAACATGGCTGTTTATTTCTCTGTACTAAGCCCCGGAGATACCATCATGGGAATGAGCATGACCCATGGCGGACATCTTACCCATGGCAGTCCTGCTAGTTTTTCTGGTAAACTGTATAATGTAATTACATACGGGGTGACCAGAGATACCCAGAGGATTGATTATGATAGAGTAGAAAGATTAGCCAAAGATAGTAGACCGAAGTTAATTGTGGTAGGAGCCAGTTCCTATCCCAGAATCATCGATTTCCACCACTTCCGAAGGATTGCCGATGAAGTAGGGGCATACCTTATGGTGGATATGGCTCATATCGCGGGATTAATTGCAGGCGGGTTGCATCCCAGCCCTGTGCCCCATGCTGAGTTCATTACATCTACCACCCACAAAACGCTGAGAGGTCCCAGAGGGGGATTGATTTTATGTCAAAAGGAATTTGCCAGGGTTATAGACAGCCTCGTATTCCCTGGAATACAGGGTGGCCCTCTTATGCACATCATTGCTGCAAAGGCAGTTGCATTTAAAGAGGCACTTTCACCAGAATTCAAGGATTATCAGAAACAGATAGTAACTAATGCTTCCACCTTAGCCGCGGAACTCCAAAAACGAGGCTACGAGCTGGTAACCGGTGGGACAGACACCCATCTTTTGCTTGTAAATCTGAGTAAGACTGATCTTACAGGTAAGGTTGCACAAGAGGCATTAGACGAGGCAGGTATTACAGTAAACAAAAATGAAATCCCTTTCGATAGCAGGGGGCCAGTTATTACCAGTGGCATAAGGATTGGGGCATCGGCGGTAACCACCAGAGGCATGAAAGAATCTGAGATGAAGGTGATTGCTGATTTTATATCACAGGTTCTCAGTGATGTGAGTAATAGATCTAACCTGAAAAGGGTTAAGGATATGGTTTTTGATCTATGTAAGGGATTTCCCATATACCAGGGTAGGCTAATAGAGTAAACAAATCCGCTGGAGTTTTTCTGGATGTCAAGACCAAGCTGGGAAGAATATTTTATGGATATAACCTTTTTGGTAGCAAAACGGGCAACATGCCGCAGGCGCCAGGTAGGGGCTATTCTGGTGAAGGATAAAAGGATACTGTCAACAGGGTATAATGGGGCGCCAATGGGACTTGCCCACTGTTTGGATATTGGATGTTTAAGGGAGCAGAACAATATCCCCTCTGGTGAAAGGCATGAGTTATGCAGAGGTTTGCATGCAGAGCAAAATGCTATAATTCAGGCGGCATATCATGGTGTGAATGTCAATGATTCAATATTGTTCTGTACCAATCTTCCATGTATTATCTGTCTTAAGATGGTAATCAATGCAGGGATTAAGAAGATTGTCTACAGGGATGGTTATGCTGACGAACTATCTTACGACATGATAAAGGAATCTGGGATTGAATTGGTAGAATACAGAGCTGAAAAGAAGATTTGAGGTTATTATGCATCCAGGAACCCCTTTGTTTTTTGTATTATCCCCTGATAGTCATAGGGGTATCCATACCAGTTTATCTCTGGATCAGCCCTAAACCAGGTCATCTGGCGTTTAGCATACCTCTTTGTGCCCTGTTTCACCTGCAAAATAGCCTCATCTAATGAAAATTCCCCCAGGAGATAACCGGCGATCTGTTTATATCCTAATCCCTGCATGGAGTTTAAATCCCTTGTATATCCCATATCCAAAAGGCGTTTTACCTCATCTACAAGGCCAGTGGCAATCATCCTGTCAACCCTTTTTTCTATCCTTGAGTAGATATCCTGACGGTCTATGCAGAGTCCAATCTTGAAAGTATCAAAGGGAGAATCTTTAAAGCCATGGTTCTCATGGTATTCAGACAGGGGTTTTTGAGCTAACTGACAAACCTCTATTGCCCGTATTATCCTGAAAGAGTCATTTGGGTGAAGTTTTGCAGCAGTAACCGGATCTAACTCTGATAATTCTTTATGGAGAGCCTCACTGCCTGTAATTGCTGCCTTTTTTCTGAGTACTCGTCGTAATTCTTGATCAGCTCCTGGACCTTTGAACAAACCTCTGGTCAATGCCTTGATGTAGAGCCCTGTCCCCCCTGCTACAATAGCAACTTTGCCCTGCCTGTCAACGTTGGAGATTGCCTCCCTTGCTTCTTGTTTGAACAGGGCTGCACTGAACTCCTCATCAGGATACAGAATATCTATCAGGTGGTGCTTTACTTTCTTCTGTTCGTCAGGCGTTGGCTTTGCCGTCCCAATGTCCATATACCTGTAGACCTGCATAGAATCGGCACTTATGATTTCTCCATTAATCCGTGCAGCCAATTCTAAAGCCAATTGCGATTTACCAGCAGCCGTAGGACCAACGATTGCTACTATCCTGGTTTTATTCATTTATACAACTTTATTCAAAGGATATTCTATAATCCCTTCTGCACCGGCTTCTTGCAGCTTTGGGATCAGCTCACGGACTATATTTTTATTTACTATGGTTTCAACTGAGTACCATTCCTGCTTATAGAGCTTTGCTATGGTCGGGGACTTCAAGCTTGGAAGTATTTCAGTAATCTTATCCATGTCTTCCTCAGCAATGTTCATCTTTAAACCAACCCTATTCTCCGCCTGTAAGGCACCATTTAGCAAAATCCTGACCTGTTCAATCTTCTTCTTTTTCCATGTATTCTTCATGGACTTCTTATTGGCTATCAGTTGAGTATTGGATTCCATCAATTCATGGACAATGCGAAGACCATGAGCTTTGATAGTGCTCCCTGTTTCGGTAACCTCTACTATTGCATCCACCAACCTCTCTACTACCTTAGCCTCAGTAGCCCCCCATGAAAACTCTACCTCTACGTTTATCTTTCTGTCTGAAAAGAATTTTTTAGTAAAATTTACAAGTTCTGTTGATATCCTCTTCCCTTCCAGATCCTTCAACTTTTTTACAGGTGAATCCTCTGGCACAACCAAGACCCATTTTGTTGGTCTTTGCGTTACTTTTGAATATATCAAATCCTGAACAACAACTACATCAGATTCGTTTTCGAGAATCCAGTCCTTCCCTGTCAACCCCACATCCAGGGTTCCCTTTTCTACATACATGGACATTTCCTGAGCTCTGATGAGGGCACACTTAATCTCTTTGTCGTTGATTTCGGGAAAATAATTCCGGGAATCAGCCAGTATTTTCCAGCCGGCCTTTCTAAACAAATCAATTGTAGCCTTTTCCAAGCTTCCTTTAGGTATCCCTAATTTTAAAATACTCATACTAATTACTCCTCCAGCATTCATAATATATCAGCAATTCTAGGACTCATCGAAGTTAAACATCTGACTTGTTATCTATCATACTGTTTGTCCACTGTTTGTCAAGTTGGATTTTGTAAGCCCAGCAGGATTTGACCCGACTACGATTTACAAAGGAACAGGATGAACTGGTTAGGACAGGCGTCTTTCGCCACTTGCCAGTTCTGAAAGACCATTACGATCCAGTATCTGGATACGGCGCGGTCCATCCAGATAGATGAGTCCCTCTCTGGCCATCCTGGCTAAGATTCGGGAAATGGTTTCGGGGATTGTGCCCAAAAGACTCGCCAGTTGGCCTTTAGAGATATCTAACATCAGGTCATCGGTTCCATCTTTGTGCTCGCTGAGATAGAGGAGGTATACGCTAAGCCTTCCGGGGACTTCCTTTAGGGAAAGATCCTCGATCAGCATGGTGAACGTGCGCAGACGACGGGATAATACGGCAAGCATGCTCAATGCCATGGAGGGGTTTCCCCTGATCAGATCAACAAATGCATCTCTGGGAAAGAAAAAGATACGGCTCTCTTCAATGGATTCTGCATGAGCTGGAAAGTGTTCGCCGGCAAAGACCGGTACCTCACCAAACGGCTCTCCGGGACCAAAAAGATGCAGAATCTGTTCCTTACCCTCTGGGGAGACTTTGAATATCTTGACCCGTCCTGAAATGACAACGTAAAAGCCATTTCCTTCATCACCCTCTGAAAATATGATTTGACCCCGTCTGAAAATCTTATCTGCCACTATGGTAGCCAGTCCTTCCTGGTATTCTTTGGGAAGACCATGAAACAGCGGGATAGTGGCTATCTGATCGATTATTTGCATGGTTTTATTTTTTTCTTGAATTTTTTTTAAAAATATCTATTCTTTGACCTAAGTTAAGGTGTATCCTTCCAATAACGATTATAAAGAATAACAGAAAAGGGAAAAAAGGGAATAAAAAAATCTCCTTTTTTGACTTAGGTCAAAGACGGTAATGATTCTATTGGTTACATTATTCTTGACATAATGAGATAGGGTAGGAATACCTGAAAGGCTAAAGCAGCTAACAATCATTCAAAAGGAGGTTTAGCTATGTTTTGTTACCAGTGTGAACAAACGGCAAAAGGTGAAGGATGTGCTAAAATTGGGGTATGCGGAAAACAACCAGAGGTCGCTGCCCTTCAGGACCTTCTGATTCATTGTCTCAAGGGGCTTGCCCTCTATGCTGTGGAGGGTCGAAAGGTGGGGGTTATTGAGAAGGAAGTTAACGTCTTCACATGCGAGGCTCTATTTGCCACTTTGACCAACGTAAATTTTGACCCCAATCGTCTTGTTCAACTTATCCATCGTTGTGTGGAACTGAGAGAAAACCTTAAGAAAAATGTTAAAAGTTCGGGAGGAAATGTCGACTTTCCGGAAGGACCAGCCAGCTTTAAACCGGAGGCAACCATCGATGGGCTGATCAAGCAGGGCGAAGCTGTTGGGTTGAAGTCTGATTCTTCCATCGATCCTGACATTCTCTCTCTCCAGCATACTTTGCTCTTTGGAATTAAGGGCATTGCCGCCTATGCAGACCACGCACAGATACTTGGGAAGGAGAATGACAAGGTCTATGCCTTTATCCATGAGGGGCTCGCTGCCACATTAAGAAAAGACCTGAGCGTTAACGACTGCTTGGGGTTGGTGCTGAAATGTGGTGAAATAAACCTTGTTGCCATGGAACTCCTTGATGCAGCGAATACCGGTGCCTATGGGCATCCCGTGCCCACGAAGGTGCCCCTGGGAGCGAAAAAAGGGAATGCCATTCTTGTCTCAGGGCACGACCTAAAAGATCTGGAAGAGCTTCTGAAACAGACAGAAGGCAAGGGCATATCCATATATACCCACGGTGAGATGCTCCCTGCCCACGGGTACCCGGGTCTTAAAAAGTATTCTCACCTTTACGGTCATTACGGGACAGCATGGCAGAATCAGATAAGGGAATTTGAAGGCTTTCCGGGGGCTATCTTAATGACTACCAACTGTATCCAGAAACCCAGGGAATCATACATGGATAATATTTTTACCAGCGGTCAGGTAGCATGGCCTGGGGTAATCCACATCTCGGATTACAATTTTTCGCCTGTGATTGAAAAGGCTATGAGCATGCCTGGTTTTTCAGAAGATACCAACGGACGTTCAGTCATGGTGGGCTTTGGGAGGAACGCAGTATTGGGTGTGGCAGATAAAGTAATTGAAGCGGTCAAAACCAAGGCCATCAGCCGTTTCTTCCTGGTAGCCGGATGTGACGGGGCAAAACCTGGCCGAAACTACTATACCGAGTTCGTGGAAAAAGCGCCGAAGGATTCTGTTATCCTGACCCTTGCCTGCGGTAAGTTCCGCTTCTTTGATAAAGACCTGGGTGACATTGGAGGTATCCCCAGACTCCTGGATATTGGTCAGTGCAATGATGCCTACTCGGCAATACAGATTGCTGTGGCTCTGGCAAACGCGTTCAATGTAGAGGTAAATGAGCTGCCTTTATCCATGATTCTCTCATGGTATGAACAGAAGGCTGTATCCATTTTACTGACGCTTTTACACCTTGGGATTAAGGGCATTCGTCTGGGGCCCAGTCTTCCGGCATTTGTTTCTCCAAACGTACTGGATGTGCTGGTAAAAAACTTTGATATTAAACCTATAACCACGCCTGATGAAGATTTGAAGGCGATACTGGGATAAAGGTAAAATGTCAGAGGGTTCAGTTGTCAGTGTTCAGGAAAAATACAGACACAACTGATCACTGATAACGGACCACTGACACTACCAATTTTCAAGCCATGGAGGAATACTATGAAATGCCCGGGGCAAGACACCCGTTTTTGGAAGGGAGATACTGTCTTTGAGATTGAATGTCCCAAGTGTGGTAATACGGTGGAGTTCTTTAAGGATGAAGCTACCGGCCGTTGCGGGAAATGCGGGTCAAAGCTCGTAAATCCAAAAATGGACTTTGGCTGTGCTGCACACTGCAAGTTTGCCGAGCAATGTCTTGGAGACTTGCCCCCGGAACTTATAGCTCAAAGAAATGATCTGTTAAAGGACCGCGTTGCTGTGGAGATGAAACGCTATTTCAAAGATGACTTCAAGCGTATTGGTCACGCTACCAGGGTAGCCAGATATGCAGAAGAGATATTTCGGGAAGAGGGTGGGGACCTTGCGGTAATTTTGTCTGCCGCTTATCTACATGACATCGGAATCAAGGAGGCTGAACGTAAATACCAGAGCACAGCCGCCCGGTATCAGGAAGAAGAAGGTCCGCCCATAGCCCGTGATATTCTTTCAAAACTGGGTGCAAACCAGGACCTGATAGATGAAGTATGTGACATAGTTGGACACCACCATCATCCTAGACCTGGGGAGACGGTCAACTTCAAGGTTGTTTACGATGCTGACCTGATTGTGAACATGGAGGAAAAAAAGAAAGAGTCTCCTGTAAAGGAGGAGAGGTTGGACAAACCCATAAAGGATGTCTTTCTCACAAAAAGCGGTGAAAAAGTGGCGAAGAGAGTCCTTTTGGACGAGTAAAAAGGAGAGGCATATGAAAGTAAGACGTAAAATCATAGAAATAGATGAAGAAAAGTGTGATGGCTGTGGACTGTGTGTACCTTCCTGTGCAGAGGGAGCGATACAGATCGTGGACGGAAAAGCCAGGCTGTCTGCTGAGAAATACTGTGATGGGCTGGGTGCCTGTCTGGGGGAATGCCCCAACGATGCCCTCAGGATTGTGGAACGTGATGCAGAGGACTTTGACGAAGAGGCTGTGGAAATGCACCTGAAGTCGAAGGAAGCGGCGCATGTCTCCGGAGAGGAAACAATGGCTTGTGGATGTCCATCAGCGCTGATTCAGAGTTTTACCCCGGGAAAATCATGTCAGGATGCAAATACCCCGGTTTCTCATAGTAACAGCGTATCTGCCCTGTCCCATTGGCCGGTTCAGATTAAACTGGTACCACCAACGGCTCCATTTTTGAAGGGAGCGAATATTCTGGTAGCAGCCGATTGTACACCATTTGCCTATCCCGACTTTCACCAGGATTTTATTCAGGGCAAGGTTGTCATGGTAGGGTGTCCAAAGTTCGATGATGTACAGGAGTATATTGAGAGGTTTGCAGATATATTCAAGATAGCAGAAATAAAAAGCATCACAGTGGTCGTAATGGAGGTTCCCTGTTGCCAGGGGCTGCCTTTAATCATCAAAAGAGGAATGGAGCTGGCAGGCAAAGACATCCCCATAGAGCAGGTAGTAATAAGTGCCAGAGGTGAAATCCTCAATAGGGAGAAATTGGTGGGATAAGCCACTCGTTATGAAAGGGGGTATCCTATGATCAGTTCAAGACTTAAAGCCTATTTTTTACTAGCCATTTTTGGGACTATCGTCGTTGCCCTCATCGGATATTGTTATACCAAAAGAGACCTGCCACCATATCCGCAAAAGGTTATCATGGAAAGTGGTGAACTGTTGACCGAAAAAGCTCAAATCATGGCTGGTCAACAGGTCTGGCA
Source organism: Thermodesulfobacteriota bacterium (assembly GCA_040757775.1). Lineage (NCBI taxonomy): Bacteria > Pseudomonadati > Thermodesulfobacteriota > Thermodesulfobacteriota bacterium. The sequence goes on along the minus strand of JBFLWQ010000006.1, from coordinate 122,069 downwards.
GAAATATGGCCTGATGGATATTGGGAGTGTATGGGGACACGGCACTTACAGGGGACCAGATTTTACTGCACAAGCCCTGCATAATATGGGACAGAATATGCGGGAAAAGCTGGCACAGGAAAGACATGGCATTTCTTACAAGTCCCTTAATACAGAGTCAAAAGGGGCAGTGGATGCGGTTGTTATCAGTCAAATCAAGACCAACCGATACGATTCAGCCAATGATACCCTGACCCTGACGCCTCTCCAGACGGCGTCTCTCCGTGAAAACCGTAAATTCTACGACAACCTTTTCGCAGAAGGGAATAAAAGAGGGCCAATCCGTGCCGGGACTATCAAGGACCCTCAGGAACGCCAGAATCTTGCTGACTTCTTTTTCTGGACGGCATGGTGTGCCGGAACCATTCGGCCCGGGGACAGCCATACCTATACAAATAATTGGCCCCACGACCCGGAGGTGGGAAATTTGGTCTCCGGAAAATCTCTGATATGGTCTGCAATATCCCTGGTGTCCTTCGGTATTATACTTGGGTTGATAGTCTTTCTCTTTCATAAATACGAGTTCAACCGAGGGTCATTGCCGTATAAACCTGAACCTGCCCTGGCACTGGCTACAGCGAAAATATCCTCCAGCCAGAAGAAAACAGGCAAATTTTTCCTGGTTGTGGCTGTACTGTTTTTCTTGCAGGTTATCATAGGCGGACTGATGGCCCACTATACGGTGAACCCTGATTCCTTTTTCGGGATTGATTTTGTAGCAAAATTCATATCTTACAATTGGGTCAAGACATGGCACCTTCAATTAGCCGTGTTCTGGATAGCCACCTCCTGGATCGGCATGACCCTGTTTGTTTCCCCAGGGGTAGGAGGGGAGGAACCAGCAGGACAGGGTTTTTTAGTAGATATTCTCTTCGTGGCAGTGATAATTGTTGCACTGGGAAGCCTTACCGGTGAAGTCCTGGGTCTGAAAGGGTTGATCGGTAAGTTGTGGTTCTGGTTGGGGCATCAGGGTTGGGAGTACCTGGAACTGGGTCGTCTGTGGCAGATTCTGCTGCTCGTCGGGCTCATATTATGGCTTTTTTTGGTGGTTCGTGCATTGAAGGATCATTTTGCTTCCGGACAGGACAAATGGGGGTTACCCCACTTCCTGGCATATTCCGGAATAGCGGTTGTTGGTTTTTTCTCTTTCGGTCTCCTCTATAACCCTCAGTCCCACCTGACTATTGCGGATTTCTGGCGATGGTGGGTGGTGCATACGTGGGTTGAAGGGGCTTTTGAGTTCTTTGCTGCTGCTGCAATCGTTTTTGTGATGGTAAATCTGGGGCTGGTCGATCTGAAGGCTGGACTTCGCACTGTTTATTTTACTGTTTCCCTTGCCCTGGGCTCAGGTATCATCGGTGTGGGGCATCATTACTACTGGTTTGGTGAGCCTTCCTTCTGGTTGGCTTTGGGGTCTACCATCTCAGCGCTCGAACCTGTACCGATTTTGCTCCTCCTTGCCGAGGTATGGCACGGACAAAAAGCGCTTGTCAAAGCAGGCAGCGGGTTTCCTTACCGGTATCCACTGATGTTTCTGATGTCCTCTGTTGTTTGGGAATTTATAGGGGCAGGAGTCATGGGGTTATCGATTACTACACCTGTAGTGAATTACTATGAACACGCCACCTATCTTACCGTTAATCATGGACACACAGCGTTGTTCGGGACTTACGGTCTTCTGGCAATAGGTCTGCTGTTATTTTCCATGCGAGGATTAGTCAGAGAGAATGGGTGGAATGACCGGTTACTCAAGGTATCTTTCTGGGGAACGAATATCGGGCTTTTTATCATGTTCATTGGAACTTTATTGCCTATCGGTATCCTTCAGGTTCTGGATAATATTAAATACGGTTTTTGGCACGCCCGTTCGGATGAATTTTGGTTCCAGGACACCATTCAATTATTAGGACAAATCAGGATACTGCCAGACCTGCTGATTATCCTTGGTGCCGGTGCACTTCTCCTGTTTATGCTTAAAGCTATAACCAGACTGAAACCGGTTGAGGTGAAATCTGGTGAAAGATTTGATTAGCGGGCAGGGAAAATATAGAAAAATTTTTATACAATCAAGTTAAAGGCATCTGAAAGATGACTCGGTTCTTCCAGCATGCCGCACTGTTTCAGAAAATCGTCCATATCTCCTTCATTTCGTATTCCTAAACGGGTGAGGGCGAAGTCATACCTGACTGGATCATCAGGAGAAATTGTCCTGAAGGCGGCGGTTATCTCAGTGGCTGTGCGTATATCTGCCTGTTTTCGCCCTGTTATCTTGAGGGAAAGACATATCCTGTGCATGTGGGTATCAAGGGGAACAATGAGTTTAGAAGCCTTTACTGTATCCCACCCTCCCGGGTCGACTTCATCCTTTCTTACCATCCAGCGCAGAAAGAGGTTGAGCCGTTTGCATGCACTGCCTTTCGTTGGAGAAGGCAAGAGACTGTTGGGACTGCCGTTTTGTTCAGTGTTCAATTCCTTAGCAAAGGCTGAAATCGCTGGTAGAATTGTACTGTCACAATCATTTATGCCGGCGACAAAACATGCCTGAAGAGAACCATACCGTTCAATAATACCTTTGATTCCCAGAAGCATCGATACAATATCCTCCCTGGTGGTAAACCGATGTTTGAACCCTGCAAAGTCAAGAAGAAGCGCCTCCCTGGAAGCATGACTTAGGAAAAGGGAAGGAGATGGCTGCATCCGTTGAAGCACGAAAGAAACACTTTTCAGTATCTGTTGAACCCTTCCATAGGCAAGAGCAGAGGCAACGAGACCAACTATCTCACGGTCTCTAATATCTTCGTAATGGTATAAGAATTCCAGGGGGTCCGGATGGACAAACTCTCGCCGGTTGTATCTGGCATAAAGGTCGTCAAGGACATTTTTTTTAAGCATTGTCAAGATGTAAGTATTCACCTCTATATATCGTTATCGTTGGAATACATAATTCACCGGGCGTGTTAGCGATTCGGTAAAATGGCAGGTTATGCTTCTTTTCTTCTAATCCAGTAATCTGGCTTTCTATGCTGATGCGCTACAGCAATTATGAAAATATGATCCTCCTCTATTGAATAGAGCAGCTTGTACGGAAACTTATGGAGAATGCATTTCCTTACATCGCTCCTTTCAACTGACCATGCTTCAGGATATTCTGAAATTCTCCTTGCAGCTTTTCCAATTTCTTCACGGAAACGTCGACCAAGCCCCGGTTGTTCAACTTCATAATAGTGAGTTGCATCATCAAGTTCTTGCTTAGCGTATTTCGAGAAAATGACCTTCATTATTCTTCCTTGAATATTTCATCCATAGGAATTCCTTCCAGCGCACCTGCACGATAGGCTTTAAGCCTCTTTTCTGCTTCTTCAGCCCATATAGCGTCTAGTGAAGCATCCGGCTCATCGAGGCTCTTTATAAGCCCTTCGACCACCATAAACCTTTCGTCTGGCTTTAATTTCATTGCTTGTTCAAGTATTTCTTTGCTGCCCATGATATTAACCTCTCATTATATGGTTTTTTTAATCACCTGCCGTCAACTTCCGGTAAGCTTTTTCAAATAATGGTAAATAATCTTTTGTCTTTGTTTTTGCCTGGATCGATAAAATAAACTGCCTGCTTCCACTGAGACTCATATCTGGTCATTTCAATTTTAACCTCTTTGGCCTCAGACTCAGGCAACTTCTTATAATCTTATAATCTTTTTTCTTACATCCTCGGGGGTCACTATCTGATACTTGTTCTTTACTTTTACCAATGACACGGAGCTTTATATAACCTTTGCCTTTTTATAGAGAGGAGACATGTTTCTCAGAAACTCAACGGCTTTTCTCAATACCTCCAGGAATCGGTCAATATCAGATTCTTTTGTGTTCCTGCCAAAACTAATCACCAGCGTTCCCTGGGCATCGGCATACTCTCTGCCAATGGAGAGAAGTACATGGGAAGCCCGAAGTGCCCCGGAAGCACAAGCCGACCTGGTAGAAACAGCTATGTTCTTCTCATCCAGCATGAGAACTATGCTCTCCCCTTCAATATACCTTATGGATACAGAGACCAGATTGGGCAGAGAAAATTCAGGATGCCCATTTATAATAATATCCTCAATGCTTTCCTTCAGCCCCCTTATTAGCCTTTCCTTCAACTTCCTTGTATGTTCTACCCTGGATTCCATCTCCCGAAAGGCAATATCAGCGGCTACACCCATTCCGATTATACCGGTGAGATTTTCTGTGCCTGCCCGCCTTCCGTCCTCCTGAGCTCCACCATCAACTAATGGCAACGGTGATACTCCTCGACGGATGTAAAGACCCCCCACACCTGATGGGCCATTAAACTGATTAGAGGAGAGGCTCAGTAAATCCACGTCCAGATCCTGGACATCAACAGGCATGACACCCACTGATGCAACAGCATCACTATGAAAAATGATGTCCTTTCCACGGGTAATCCTGGCAATTTCCTTTATGGGCTGAATGGTTCCTATCTCGTTGTTGCCATGCATGATCGTGACAAGGATGGTTTTATCTGTTATGGCATTGGCAATATCATCAGGGTTCACCAATCCGTATTCGTCCACAGAGACTGAGGTTACCCTGTAATCCATTTTTAACAGCCTCTTGATGGACTTCAGGACGGCATTGTGTTCAATGTTAGAGGTTATAATGTGTTTGCCCTTGTCTGCTTTTGCTAAGGCTATCCCCTTTATAGCATGATTGATAGATTCAGTGCCAGATGAGGTGAATACCAACTCCTGGGGTGAGGCACAGTTTATCAATCGCGCTACTTTTTCCCTTGCCTGCTCCAATACCGCTGCTGCCTGGTCACCCAGTTGGTGTGAGCTTGAAGGATTACCATAGTTTTTCTTGATGGCGTCAATCATGGCATCCTGAACCTCGGGTAAGAGGGGATTTGCCGATATGTAATCTAAATTTATCGTATTCATTTTAAAGTCTCCTTGCCAGGATTCAGTGACTGTTGTTTATTGCCTTGCCACAGTTTGAACAGAACTCTATCCCGGCATCTAAGTCGGTATCACAGTAAGGACACCTACAGGTGTCTCCTTTGGTATGTTCATGTTTGTCTTCTGCCTTTGAAGGAGTCCTAACCCTGCCTGCCTTTCTGTCTTCATAGTCCTTTATTGCCAGCTGAAGGGCATCTGCTCCCAGGTTGGAACAATGAAGCTTGTTCTTGGGTAAACCTTCAAGTGCCTCAGCTACCGATTTATTGGTGATCTTCTTGGCATCTTCTATGGTTTTACCCTTTGCCATTTCTGTGAGCATGCTGGAAACAGCAATGGCTGCCCCACAACCAAATGTCAAAAACTTTATGTCTTCAATGCGGTCATCCTTAACCTTGATGTATATGTTCATCATGTCACCACATACAGGATTGCCAACCTCTCCTACCCCATCCGCATCTTTCATCTCCCCGACATTGCGGGGGTTCTTAAAATGGTCCATTACTACCTCTGAATACATCCTTAGTACCTCCCTATGTTTAACCCCATTAACCACCTTAGCTAATTCGGTTAATTGTTTTCTCTATAAGACTATCGTCTTTTAGTCTTTCTTTTTAATATAATCCCTTTTTTCTTTTTGTAAATCCTTTTTATGTAGGGGGTGGGCAATTCAAAAGAAAAATAGTTTTCCAAAGGTCTCACAGTATATATTCTTTATACTATATCACCTTCTAAAGTAATAAGAAATAAAATATCTTGCGACTTATGAAATATTTTGTATAATGTTTACTATGGTTAATAAAGTCCTGTTTGCCTGGATAGGAAAAACCGACCTGAGAGCCTCACAGGGGGAACTGGAAAATGGCGTTGGGCCAATTGGTCAGGCCGTTAGCAAACGCACTTTTTCTCATGTCATCCTAATTTCAAACTACAAGGAAGAGGAAGAAAAGCATTTCATCGACTGGCTCAAGGGAAACACGGCGGCCATGATTCTTAAATATCATGTTGAATTAACCAGCCCGACAGACTTCAAAGAGATTTATGGGGCAGCGACCAACGCTATAAATGATGTAATAAAAAAGCTTGGGTTGAAGGAACTACACTCAACCTATCACCTAAGCCCTGGCACTCCGGCTATGGCTGCTGTCTGGATACTTCTATCAAAGACCTCGCATCCCGCTGAACTAATCGAGTCGTCTCAGGATAAAGGATTAAAGACCGTATCTTTTCCTTTTGAAATATCGGCTGATTATATACCCGACATCCTGAAACCTGCTGACGATGAAATACTGAGGCTCACCCAGGGGCTACCTCCTGAGTCTCCTGAGTTCGGTGCTATCATTCACCGTTGTAAGGAGATGAAGAGAGTCATTGCGCAGGCGCGAAGGCTCGCAGTTCATGATGTTCCTGTCCTTATACAGGGAGAGACCGGCACTGGCAAGGAGCTTTTCGCTCGTGCTATTCATACAACAAGCCCAAGAAAAGATAAGCCCTTTGTCGCAGTCAACTGCGGCTCGATACCGCCCGATCTGGTGGAGTCAGAGTTCTTCGGGTACAAGAAAGGAGCATTCACGGGTGCTATAGCCGACAAGGAGGGATATTTCTCAAGTGCTGATGGCGGGACCCTTTTCCTTGATGAAATCGGAGAGCTGCCCCTTCCTGCACAGGTAAAGCTTCTGCGCGCCATTCAGGGGGGCATGATCACTAAGGTCGGCTCCAGCAAGGCAGAATCAATTAATGTTAGGATCATCGCTGCAACCAATCGCAATCTTATCGAGGATGTCGCAGCGGGGAGATTCAGGGATGACCTGTTTCATCGTATAGCCGTTGGTATGTTGAACCTGCCATCGCTCAGAGACCGTCACGGAGATATTAACCCGGTGATCGATCATATCCTTGACAGCATAAATAAGAAGTTCGAGGACGTATCCGGTTGGAAGCATAAGAAACTTTCTGCCGGCGCAAGAAATCTTATGCACCAGCACCCTTGGCCTGGTAATGTTCGGGAGCTCTACAATACGCTTTCGCGGGCTGCTATCCTGATCGCGGATGAGACGATAGAAATTGGCGATATTAGGGAGGCGTTGTTCCCCGTGAGCACTTCCCAGAAAGACCAAGAGAAGACCCTCAATCGCAGTATGGGCAATGGTTTCAGCTTGCCTGACGTGCTTTCAGATGTGGCGCGTCATTATCTGAAAAGAGCGGTTACTGAGAGCAAGGGGAACAAGACAAAGATCGCCAAATTGGTAGGGTTATCAAACTACCAGACTGTTAGCAACTGGATGAAAAAATATGGTATCGAGAAATGATGGCATAATGTTTGCGAATTATCTTTTCCATGGAAGCGATAAATATGGAATCCACTAATTTTGAGATCCTCCGAAAAAACTCCCCAGAGCTGGCAGACCTCGCGGGCTTTGCTGAACAGTACGTCTATCATGACCCGTCGAGTTGTCTGGTCAAGCTTCGTTCGTTTATCGAAAGGATGGTCACGCGTATCTATGCAAAATTAGGCCTGCCAAGGCCCTATCAGCCAAATCTTCTGGACCTCTTGAATAATGACGCCTTCCGTTCAACTGTACCGTTTGTTGTCCTCGACAAATTCCATAGTATCCGTATCCATGGCAACAAGGCAGCCCATGGTGATCCCCAGACAAAAGAAAAGTCCCTTTGGCTTCTAAAGGAAGCCTTTGATCTTGCTTGCTGGTTTTATATAGTTGTTGAAAATGGGAGCAAAAATGAGTGCCCTTCATATCAGGAAGTCCCTCGTCCTGTTACTGAAGAAGTGACAGAAAAAGCAGCAGCTGTACCGCACAAGGCTCTCTTTGAAAAGCTGGCTGCTCAGGAAGCCAGGCTGCAAGAACTTCTACAGCAACTGGAAACCAAACAGGCGGCAATTCAGCTTGTAGCACAGAAGACTGAATACTTGCAGGCTCTTACTAATGCCGGCAAACAGGCTGTTGATGTCCTGGGCTTTAATGAGGAAGCTACGAGGAAGCGACTTATCGACAGTATGCTCACGGAGGTTGGCTGGGATTTCAAGGCTGAATGGGATGGCATGATGGTCAAGGAAGAGACTGTTCCCTATCAGCCTACTCAAACAGGAATCGGCTATGCCGACTACGAATTAAAGGATGATGACGGCAAACCTCTGGCAGTGATTGAGGCGAAAAGGACTGCTGTTGATCCTAACATCGGCCGCAAGCAGGCACAGCTATATGCCGAAGGTCTTGAAAAAAAATATGGCCAACGACCGGTTATCTTTTACACAAATGGATTTGAACTCTGGATGTGGGATGATTCGCAGAATTACCCTCCGCGGCAGATACAAGGTTTCTATTCGAAGGACAGTCTTCAGTATCTTGTCCAGCAAAGAAGAACTAAAGTGCCTCTTGATTCTATCTCACCAAGGACAGAGATTGTTGACCGCCTCTATCAACTTGAGGCTATCAAACGTGTCTGCGAGAGATTCGGCAACGGCTACCGCAAGGCCCTTCTTGTTCAGGCAACCGGCACCGGAAAGACCCGTGTTGCAATAGCGCTCACCGACCTTCTTATTCGTGCCGGGTGGGTAAAGAGAGTCCTTTTCCTTTGCGACCGTAGGGAACTTCGAAAGCAGGCAAAAAATGTTTTTAAAGAATTTATTAATGAGCCTCTTACTATTGTACGAGCCGATACTGCAAAGGACCGCAGCAAGCGAATATATTTATCGACATATCCTGCAATGATGAAGATATTCGAGACCTTTGATGTGGGCTTTTTCGATCTTATCATTGCCGACGAGTCTCACCGCAGCATCTATAATCGGTACCGTGACCCCTTCGTCTATTTTGACTGTCTCCAGATTGGGCTGACCGCTACACCAGTTCAATATGTTGCGAGAAACACATACCGGCTTTTCGATTGTGAAGATAAACACCCGTCTTCATATTATCCCCTCGAACGCGCGGTAGAAGAAGAATATCTTGTGCCTTATGAGGTCTATACTCATACAACTAACTTCCTCCGCAGTGGGATAAAGTACTCTCAGCTTACCGATGAGCAGAGGCAACAACTGGAGGAGGACGGTGAAGACCCTGAGACCTTTGATTACGAGGCAACAGAGGTCGACAGACAGATATTCAACAAAGATACAAACCGAGCCATTCTCTGTAATCTCATGGAAAATGGTCTTCGTGAAGCGACTGGCCAACATCCCGGCAGAACTATCATCTTTGCTCGGAATCATGAACATGCCATATTGATCTCTGAGCTCTTTGACGAGATGTATCCACAGTATGGCGGTTCTTTCTGCCAGGTGATTGATAACTATGATCCTCGGGCAGAACAGCTTATAGATGATTTCAAGGGAGAGGGAAACAATAAGGATTTAACTATAGCTATTTCTGTGGACATGCTTGATACAGGAATCGACATTCCTGAAATCGTGAATCTCGTATTTGCCAAGCCAGTAAAGTCCCGCGTCAAATTCTGGCAGATGATTGGTCGAGGTACCCGTCTAAGCAAGAATCTGTTCGGTCCCGGAAAAGATAAGACGAAGTTCCGTATCTTCGACCACTGGGGGAATTTCGAATACTTTGAGGAGAACATACCTGAAGCTGAGCCGACGATCACCAAATCGCTCATGCAGAAGCTCTTTGAAGCCCGAATTGACCTAGCGGAACTGGCGTTAACAAAGCATGAGATCGATGTTCACAAACAGACAGTTCTGTTAATAGGACAGGATCTTAACAGCTTGCCTGAAAAGACTATCGCCGTTCGTAAGCATTGGAAAGAAAAACGGAGCGTGTCCCGGCCTGAAGTGCTTAGGCAATTTTCACCGGCAACTATCGCTGCCCTACGTAACGATATGGCACCACTCATGCAGTGGATCAAGCTTTCGGGTCCTGCAGATGCCTATGCCTTTGATCTCTTGGTTACCCGTATGCAGACAGAGATTCTACGCGGAAGTGGACGTTTTGCTGATTTGAAAGACAAGTTCCTTGGATGGATAAGCGAGCTTATACTCCATCTCAATCCGGTCAGGGAGCGGGCGGCAACACTTAAAAAGGTCAAGACTTCCGACTTTTGGGATACTGTCAGTGTAGCTATACTTGAAGATGTCCGAAAAGACTTGCGTGGTATTATGCATCACCGTCAAAAGGATGCAACTACATCAATGCCGCCTAAGATTATCGACGTTGCCGATGGTGGCATAGAACTCGTTCATAGAAAGTCTAACATCCGCGAAATAGATGCATCGGTATACAAGAAGCAGGTGGAGGAAACTCTCTGTAGCATGTTTGACACCAACCCGACTCTTCAAAAAATACGAGCAGGCGAACCAGTCAACGATACAGACCTGAATGCACTTATCTCCATGGTTCTAACACAGAATCCCAGCGTTGATCTCAATATTCTTCGAGAATTTTATGACATAGCAGTCCCGCTGGATTACATTATCCGCACTATCATTGGTGTTGACGCTAATGCCATAAAACATCGTTTCGAACAGTTTGTGCAAAAATATCCACAAGTAACTGCCAATCAGGTTCTCTTCATGAGACTGTTGCAAAATCATATTTCAAAACACAGGGCGATACAGATGGATCGGCTTTATGAGCCGCCTTTCACCTCTATTAATAGTGATGGTCTTGATGGTGTGTTCACAGATGAAGAGCAGATTGTTGAACTGTTGAAGATCATTAAACCCTTTCAACTACCAGAGCATAAGGAGACAGCATCAGCATGATAACTGGAGAGCTTAAAAGTCGCATCGATAAACTGTGGGAAGAATTCTGGACTGGTGGGATTACGAACCCACTTACGGTTATAGAACAGATATCGTTTCTTATGTTCGCGAAGCTTCTGGACATTGCAGAAACCCGCAATGAGAAAAAAGCCCAGAGAACCAACAAACCGTTCCGCCGTATCTTTCCGGACACTGAAGGAGGCCAGGCGCTTCGCTGGAAGGAATTCAAGAACTATGGGGCCGACAAGATGCTGCCACATGTGCGCGACAAGGTCTTCCCGCACTTCAAAAACGTTGCAGTAGAAGAGGCCAAGTTCGGCGAATATATGAAAGATGCTCAATTAATGATAAACAAACCGACCCTGCTTGTCTCTGCCTTGAACATGATCAACGAGTTACCTCTGACCGAGGGAGACACGAAGGGCGATCTTTATGAGTATCTTTTGAGCAAGCTAACTACTGCAGGTATCAACGGCCAGTTTCGCACACCGCGCCACATTATCCGCCTAATGGTCGAGTTACTCGATCCCCATCTTGAGCATAATGAAGTGATTGGCGACCCTGCCTGCGGAACCGGCGGATTTCTCGTTGAAGTCATGCACTATCTACAGAGGAAATACACTTCGCCTGAGGGAGTTATTGACCACGAGGGCGAGAAGGTTTACAGCGGCGATCTCCTGGAGCCGTATCGGGAGCACATTCAGACAAGCCTCATCCATGGTTTCGACTTCGACGTTACCATGCTTCGCATCGCTGCCATGAACCTTCTGCTCCATGGCCTTGATGCCCCCGACATTCATTACCAGGATACCCTGAGCGGCAGCTTTTCCGACAAATTTCCGAAACAATCGCAGAATTTTTTTGACATTATTCTGGCGAATCCGCCGTTTAAGGGAAGCCTCGATTTCGAGGATGTCCACTCGTCACTTCTGGCTCAAGTCAAAACCAAGAAGACGGAGCTCCTATTCGTAGCTCTCATTCTGCGGATGCTTAAGAATGGCGGCCGCTCTGCAACGATTGTTCCCGATGGTGTTCTTTTTGGATCATCCAATGCCCATGTTGCGCTGCGGCAAAAGCTGGTGGACAATAATCAGCTTGAGGCGGTTATTTCCTTGCCGTCCGGCGTCTTCAAGCCCTATGCCGGGGTATCGACTGGCATATTGATCTTCACGAAAGGGGGCAAGACCGAGAATGTCTTCTTCTATGATATGCAGGATGACGGATTTTCCCTCGACGATAAACGCACTCAGCTTTACGATAGCACCTTTGCCGGTGACTTGCCTGAGTGCCTGGCCAGCTGGAAAGCCCGCGATCCACTGAAGGATATCGCTCGAACTACTAAGGCTTTCTTCGTGCCAGTGACCGATATAAGAGACAAGAACTATGACCTCTCCCTTAATCGCTACAAAGAGACAGTCTATGAAGAGATGAAGTATGAGCATCCCAAAGATATTTTGAAGAAGCTAAAGGGATTGGAGAATGAGATTATGAAGGACATGTCGGAACTTGAGGAGATGCTGTGATGAAATCGCGATATGATACGGATAGCCTTGGAAATTATGTAAAGATTCGTACAGGCAATCTCGATGCTAACGCTAATGATCCAAAAGGAATTTATCCTTTTTTTAGCTGCGCCGTAGCGCCACTAAGAATAAATTCTTATAGTTTCGATTGTGAATGTGTTCTTGTTGCTGGGAATGGTGACCTTAATGTGAAATATTACGATGGTAAATTCGATGCATATCAACGAACCTATGTTATAGAATCCTTAGACAAAGCCAGACTCTCTCCAAGATATTTGTTTCATTTCTTATCTATTTATGTCCAGAAGCTCAGAGAAATGAGTATTGGTGGAGTAATCAAATATATAAAACTCAACTATCTTACTGATGCAGAAATCCCTCTCCCCCCTCTCGACGAACAGCAACGCATAGCCGCTATCCTCGACAAGGCTGACTCCATCCGTCAGAGGCGGCAGGAATCCATTTGCTTGACCGACGAATTTCTTCGCTCGGTCTTCCTCGACATGTTTGGCGACCCGATAACCAATCCAAAGAGGTGGCCAGAAGTCCGCTTAGGGGATGTTATTGAAGGGAATCCCAACAATGGCATTTTCAGAAAGAATGAGGAATATGGAGGTGATGTACCAGTTGTTTGGGTCAAGGAGCTTTTTGCTGGATATGTAATTGATACTTCAAGCTCAGTAGGATTGAGTCCAACAGCAAAAGAAGTCGAGAAATATTCACTACGACGTGGTGATATTCTTTTCTGCAGATCTTCACTCAAGCTCGGGGGCATCGGATATACAAATGTTTATTGGGGCGATAACGGCAAGGCTCTCTTTGAGTGTCATTTGATACGTGTGCGTCCAAAGCCGAACATAATGAATGGGGTCTTTTATAACTTTCTTCTGCGGCAGCCGGGCATGAGAGAAAGAATCATAAAGCAGTCCAACACAGTAACGATGAGCACCATTGGACAAGATCAAGTTCGAGATATAAAGCATTATTTGCCGCCGATAGCATTACAAGAGAAATTTGCAGCATGCGTTTTGAAGTTGACAGAAAAACAGAACCGCAAAGATGCTTTTGGGAAGCTAACAGATCAACTATTCAATTCCCTTAGCACTCGCGCTTTCCGAGGAGAACTGTAATATGATGATTAAAGCCCTTACCATCGAGAATTTCAAAGGCATACACGAGCCGGTGCGTGTGGAGTTTAAACCAATTACGTTCCTCTTCGGTCCTAACAGCGCCGGTAAGAGCACAATTGTCCAGACTTTGCATTATGTTCGTGAAATTCTTGAAAGGAATAATGTAGATGCAGACCGCACGGCAGGGGCTGATGAATCATTCGACTTAGGCGGATTTAGGAATCTGTTACATAAACATGACTTGAACCTACCCATGAGATTCAAGTTTGAGATTGCTTATTCTCCTTTGGCCGACTATTCAGATTTCTTGGCGGGGGAAGTCGATAATGCATGGATCGAGTTCGAGATCAAATGGAGCAACTTTCTGAATGCACCTCTCGTCTTTTCAAGTACTGTAGGGTTAGATGATGAGCATTTTGGCAAAATCATCTGCGACGAGGCTGGTAAAAAAGCCAGGATCGTTGATATAAATTTTAAGCATCACTTACTCAGCACATCAGAGATTGAGCTTGAAGACGAGAACGTAAATTTTCCTAACCTGCTATCTGCCATAATGATAGCAATCAAGAAGGATTTCATCTTCTCAAGCAACGAGATAGAATTATTTATTGATCAGCAAACAGCCCTCCCCCGATATATTAACCTGAATAGTGAACTTATGGATAAAGAAGCATTGGCTGAGGAATCGAAAGACCGATTAGAACCACCCGAACTTGATGAATATCTTGCACCATCAACATGGGAAACGCTTAACGACTTTTTCCATACCTATTTCGGAGGGTTGGCCAATGTACTGAGAGATGAACTGAGGAAATTTCGTTATATCGGTCCAATTCGCAAAACGCCGCCCAGGTTTTTTACTCCGTTGCGGACTGAAGAGGAAGCAAGATGGACGAGCGGCTTGGCTGCCTGGGATGTACTTAACAGGGCAGATGACGAGTTTATCCAAAAGACAAATACCTGGTTATCAAGCGAGAACAAACTAAACTCAGGTTATCGAATAGATATCAGGAAATACAAAGAGCTCGACACAGCGAGTTCACTCTGGTTATCTCTTACCAGTACGGAGCTTCTGTTTGATGATGAAGAAGCTATTGAACAAATTAAACGGCTGCCTGAAAAGAAAAAATTGTTTCTTCGAGATGAGACAAATGGCATAGAAGTGCTTCCTCAGGATGTCGGGATCGGCATCTCACAGGTGCTTCCTGTTATTGTTGTTGCCCTTCACTCAAACAGTGGCATCGTTGCTATCGAGCAGCCGGAACTACATATTCATCCAGCATTTCAGGTTGCATTAGGTGACCTCTTTATTTCTCAAGTAAAGGAGCAGGATGTCTGCTTTCTGCTAGAAACACATAGCGAGCATTTACTTTTGCGGATGCTTCGACGAATAAGAGAGACCAGTGAAGACGGCTTGCCAGTTGATGCCCCAGCGTGTTCTCCGGATTTGCTCTCTATCCATTTTGTTGAGCAGACAGATCAGGGAATGCGTATTACAAAATTAAATTTGGACAAAACAGGGGAATTCACAACAAAATGGCCAAGGGGTTTCTTCGGTGAGCGCACTAAGGAGCTCTTCTAAATATGCTGTATGAGTATGCCTTAGATCCCTGCGTTTTGTACAACTTTGATAAAGTGCGCTATTTCCTTGAGAAATTCGGCGTTCACCGTGGCCGGCTCATTTCACGCTTCCCGAAAAAATGGAAAAAAATGGTCTATGATGCCTGTGCTGCATGTAGCGATTACGAGCGTAAGCGTATTGAAGAGAGCCTTATCAATGCTGATCTTAAGCTTATGAAGACAAGTAGATCGTACGATTATTTTTTAGCATGGATTATTAATGCAGAAGAACAGCACAACATTAAACCCTTTCATGCGATTATTTCAAACGCCAATCCGAGAGGTATTCCCGAGGTGCTCATAGCAGATGCTGTCAGCGAAGAAAATACGCCACTACTAAGAGTAAAGAGAGAGGACTGTGTTCCGAGAAGTGCAGAGGTATTGGCAAAATTGGTCCAGCCCCTTTTGCAAATGTCTTCAGAGGTACTCTTTGTCGATCCTCATTTTGACCCAACAAAAAAGCGATTTCGCAGAACGCTATTTCATTTTCTGATGGCATTAGACGGGAACGAAAAAGTTAACCGCATAGAATATCACGTCGGCGACGATTTAGGAGAGACTTATTTCAAGACAGAATGCATGAGGCATATTCCACTACTTCTTCCAAGGAATAGGGCAATAACCTTTGTGCGATGGAAACAGCACGAAGATAATCCTGGAGATCAGCTACACCCACGCTATGTATTAACCGACTTGGGTGGGATAAGGATTGATGTCGGCCTCGATGAGGGAGAAGAGGGCGAGACAACTGATATCAGCCTTCTTGACTTGCCTCTCTATCAACAGCGCTGGAAAGATTATGGTGAATCACCAGCCTTTGAATTTGTTGATAAAATCACGATCGTGGGGAGTTGAAGGACTTTCAATGCTAGAGTGAGAAAAGAGCCCTATTAAAAGAGGGAAAAGAGGGGCGTCCATTTAACGGTTTTCCCTTCCTTAAATTCCTTTCTACTTTCGCTGATGTCCTTACGCTCATAAGCCTCATCTCCTGACACACTAATCTTTATATTATATCAAGATTCTATTTACAATCAAATGCTCGCCAGCGCCTCTGTGTCGATCTCGCTTACACGACGAACTACCAGCTTGCGATCCATGTAAAGTTGAACTTCTGTGTCATCAGTTAAAAGAGCTTCGAGCCGTGAGCGGCTTCCTCCGACACCAAGCAACCCTATGGCCCATGCAGCCAGTGCCCTTATCGTGGGGTCTGATGAGCCAAGGTAGGTGTGAAGGAAACGGGCAGTATCTTTATCTCGCAATATCCTTGGTCTTACCTGTGCAAGCCTTGCAAGCCCCCATACTACACCACGCTGTAATGGTTGATACTCTATGTAATTCCCATCTTCTCGAATGTAAGAGATCAGTATATGAGCGAATTCCTCTGCCAGACCTTCGTGGCATGCCATGATCTCGCCCATTGCCTCAGGTGCTCCCCACCCTATTCCTCCGGATTCGTCGTTTAGATTCCACATCAGACGGCGCATTACTGTACGGGCCGCCTCCATATCATTTGCAGCGACATTAGAGACGATAAAGCCTATAGCACTGACAGCCTTCCACTTCATCTCTTCATCATCGGTGCAAAGGGAGGCGATAAGAGTATTGATAACCTTTCGAGGTGGTAACTTCGATAATTTATCCAGTGCCTTATCAAAATCCGGTAATTTTAGCAGGCTCAAAACCCTGTGCTTTAGAGTTGCTCTCCCTGTGCTCTTTTTCAACATGCTATATCAATAAGCTTCTCAAACACTTAACTTATTAGGTTCAAAGTTCCGATACAAACAGTTTATTGGCGGGCAACGCTAAAAAACCTTTATTCCGGACATCAGCATCCACACCACTAGCGTTGCGGTAAGCCCGTATAATCCGAGCCACTTTAAGTATTTATAATAATTTTTAAACCTTCGCCTAACAGCTATTTTTGCTATGATGACGGCGGTGATCGAGTTACCAATTATTATGTGCGCGACCGTTTTTGCCCCATAAATATCTCGGAAGAAATCGGACACGATGATGCCCAGCACCGAGAGTAATATCAAAATTACGAGCGCTATGCGGCTAGCTAGAGAGTGCGATTTTCTGCGCTGCGCTGCATCTTTGGGCGGGTTTTTACCGAAGGCTATCGCCCATATCAAGATAGCCATCCAGATAGCAACCAATAATAGGGTGCTGGCTAAGATGTCTTTTATAAGGGTCAATTCCATGGAAATCAAAAGCTACTTTTGGGGCGGTATCGCGTTAACGAGATAATTGACAATCAGCCCTTTTTCTTCGTCCGTCAACTCGCCTAGCCGTTTATTTTTCATCTTCTGACCCATCTTGCTGACGACTTCGTTCCACTTCTGTTGGTCGTAATTTTTATTTAATGACTTTTGTATCGGGTGGCACATCGAGCATTTAGTCTCGAAAAACTCTTTTACCTTGACGAGCCTCTGCTGCTTGTCTGACTGAGGGGTGTCCGTTTGTGCAATCAAAAAAGCGGGTATAAACATTAAAGCGATCAATCCTATTAAAATTTTCCGCATCGGTCCCTCCTGTATGACTTTGTGTTATTGCCATATTACTCTTTCCGGTTCATGGCCCGAAAGTATGGGTAGATTTTAGTAGCAGGAAGTTAAGCTGACTTTTCGAGAGTACAGCGGGTAAAGTCAATCTCTTTGCCACATCCTTTGCATACGTGCTTTCTGTCGAATTCATCCGAAAAGATTTCCTTTTCCTTCCCGCAATTCGGACACTTGCATGTGAATACTGCGAGATGCTTGAGTTCTTCAAAACCCGGGCAATGTCTTGGTGTTGTCATAATATCCTCCTAGTATAATCAGACCCTCTGATGACTTAATTTTCCCCCCCGATATCAGACCTGTAAGTTGGTGCATTCTTTGGAGATTTACCCTTTTTGACTTCCTGGTAATAAGCATATGTAAGGGGTCTGTCTTCACGGAGGACTTCAGCACTGACCACATCTGCAAGGAACAATGTATGTGTCCCTGCATCAATCTGGTCAAACACCTTGGCCTCTATTACTGAAAGGGCATAATCCATAACAACTGGGGAACCACTCTCCCCGATTTTCATTTGGGCACACTGTGAGAGTTTATCTATGTCCCTGCCGGATCTGAAGCCAAATAAGCCGATGAACGTCATCGGAGTGGACTCGTCAAGAACGGAGACTGCAAATAAACCACTCTTTGAGATGTAGTCATGAGTGAGATTGTTTTTATTGATACAGACCGCAATGCGGGGTGGCTCTGCTGTTATCTGAAAAACTGTGTTTGCCACCTGGCCATTCAGCTTGCCGTTAAACCCTGACGAGACAATATACATTCCATAGCTGAGGTCCCAAATGGCTTTTTTGTCTATCTTGCTGTTCATTATGAGGCTCTCTTTCCTATATTTAATGTGCCGTTCTTTATGCCTTCCACAGGCCATGCAGATTGCAGTACTCCCGGGCCGTTATCTTTTCTGCATCAATGCAAAAGACAGCTTCGGGCGTTTCCCCTGCCTTCAGGAATTGGCGATATGCCTTACCGTCTGCAATTACTTCTATCCATTCGATGAAGTGTTTTTCCTCCATAGGATGGGGAACGCTTCCGATTTTCACCTTGAAGCCACTCTGTGCCTTTTCAACCACAGGGACATGCTTTTCCTTGGCCGCATCGGTTGTGTTCTCTACATAAAGCTTCATGGGCTGCCCGCAGCACACCAGCTCTCCCTTGCCTTCGTGGATCATCTCTACGATGTTCCCGCAGATTTCACATTTGTAAATCTCTAATCTCTTTGTCATGTCTGTTCTCCTTTCTGAATTGGTAAAGCGTTTTGTAAATAAACATCCCAATACTGTCATTTCGAGTGAAACGAGAAATCTTATTTATAAGGCGAGTTAAAAAGATCATCTCTCTTCGGTCGAGACGACATCTTAATAAAAGTTCAGTTATCCGTCAGAACCTCCTCGTCCCATAACTTTTCAAAGAAGAGTTTATGGGCTCCTTCTTCGGCAGCAAGATTTTCAAAGAGTTGCCTTGAAGGTGAATCCGTGATGAGCTTTGCTAAATCCGTGTAAAGATGCATGGATGCTAATTCTCGACGCATAGCTATCTGCAGGAGGTCCTGCCATTTCATATCTGGCGAAGGCTCCTTATCCACCAGGTAATCTGCTATCTTGAGATTCTGTATAGGTTTCACCACTTTTTGGAAATAACTGGAAACATCCATCTTCTTGAGCCGGTCCCTGTGGCTCTCTTCTACCACCGCTATTTTACGCAGTTCCTCTGTTATAGGCTTTACTTTCACTCTGCCCGAGAGGAGATTGTAAAAGTCAACAGCCTCCTGCTCCTTTTCTATAGCAAAGTCTATAATGTCCCGAAGTTCATCTATTTTCATACCTACCTCCCTTTTCTGAAATCCTTTTTTGCAGTCAAGCCATCTGTTACTTAAAGGTTTTCCATTGGGCATCTTGCGCTAGGTTAACTTTTTCACTGCTGCCAGTATCGCATCGTAATCCGGTTCTTCAACGATCTCTTTGACTAAAGAGATATACTGTATAATTCCGTTGCGATCGACCACGAAAACCGCTCTTGCCAACAGCCTTAGTTCCTTTATCAGAACACCGTATAAAGTGCCAAAGGAAGCATCTCGATGGTCGGAAAGTGTCTGAACTCGGGTGATACCGGCAGCACCACACCAGCGCTTCTGTGCAAAGGGCAGATCCATGCTTATCGTAAGCACAACAACATCAGAACCAAGTTGGCCGGCCTCCTTGTTAAATCGCCTCGTCTCCATATCGCACACTGAGGTATCCAGAGATGGCACTGAGGAGATAATGCATACCTTGCCGAGGAATTTTGAAAACCTGACAGGAGAAAGCTCATTATCCGACACTTCGAAGTCCGGCGCCTTATCTCCAACCCTGACTTCGTTTCCTACCAGCGTCAGCTGGTTTCCCCTCATTGTTACAATTCCCTTTCTCTCTTTCATTCTACTCTCCTTAAAAAAGGGTGATGTTTAGGGTTTCTACCAGTTCTCTGCCAGGAGCTCGAAGTAGGCCTGAGGGTGGTCACAGGCAGGACATTTATCCGGTGCCTCGGTTCCCTCATGGAGATAACCGCAATTACGGCAGCGCCAAACCACGGCATTGTCTTTCTTAAAGACTGTACCTGCTTTGATGTTGCCAAGGAGTCCAAGATAGCGTTTCTCGTGTTGCTTTTCAGCAACGGCTATTGATTCGAATATACTGGCTATATCCACAAATCCCTCGTCCCTTGCAACTTTGGCAAATGAAGGGTACATGTCTGTCCATTCATGGTTTTCCCCTGCTGCGGCATCCTTGAGGTTTTCCGCTGTTTTTCCTACGATCCCGGCAGGAAAGGCAGCCTGTATCTCCACATCCCCTCCTTTGAGAAGTTTGAAGAGCCGTTTGGCATGTTCCTTCTCCTGATTGGCGGTCTCCTCGAAGATAAACATTATCTGCTCATACCCTTCCTTCTTTGCCTGGCTGGCAAAGTAGGTGTAACGATTGCGTGCCTGCGACTCGCCAGCGAAGGCAGTCAGGACATTTCGCTCTGTTTTACTTCCCTTTAATTCCATAAAATCCTCCTTTTTTTCACGTTTTATTCAATTTTAACCTTCCTCGTGGACGACTAACCACTGACAACGGACAGCCGACACTACCTATTGTCTCTGGTAAAGAGGAGAAGCTTTCTCAAATGTTCCTGTTCCTGATGAACAAGTTCTTCAACTGCATCCCTTTGTGGTTCTCTGACCAGACCCTTTATTTCCACAAAGAAGATTATAGATTCCTTTTCGAACCCTATAGCCATATCCAGGGCATCCTTCTTGTCCTTTACCTTATTTAACACCTCATCTATGCCCTCTTTTTTTGTAAACACGTTCATTTCTGCCAGCATACGAATGTAGTCATAATATTCTTCCTCATCCCTGATAGTAGGCTTGTAGTCCTTGAAGGATTTATAAAGAGACTGAAATTTCGTTATGTGTTTTTCTTCTTCATCAGCCAGATGGTTAAATAGGTTTTTAACATCTTCATGTTCCGTAGAGCTTGCCAGAGATCGATAGAAGGCAAGCCCGTTTCTTTCGATCTGCACCGCCACCTCGATTATCTCACCTCCAGAAAAGAATAACATATCACTCTCCTTTCATTCTTTTTATTCATCAATACCATAAGGTTTAAAGCCTTGCCCAGCGTCTCAAACAACCCTCTTGAAATTTTCCTTTGTTGCTTTGCAGACAGGACACTCCTCTGGCAAATCTCCATCAAAGACGTATCCACAGACCTGACATACATGGTAATTAACCACCTGATCCGTTACCATGGCAGATAAGGCATCCTTGTAGAGTTTGCTGTGTCTTTCTTCCACATCCCTGGAACGGGAAAAACTTCCGGCAACATCCTCCCTGTCGAGTTCCATAGCATCCTTGATTAGAGGAGGATAGATTTGGGTATTAGCATTGATTTCGTTCTCAAAGGCAGCCTTCAGGTTATCTTCTGTGCTGCCGATTATTCCCTCCATGTACTTCAGATACTCGGAGGCGTGGACCCTTTCTGCCTCGGCTACTGCCCTGAAAAGACTGGCAATCTGGGGTAATCCTTCCTGCTCTGCCTTTTTGGCAAAGGCAAGATTCCTCACGTGCGCCTTCGATTCTCCGGCAAATGCCCCTTTCAGGCTTTTTTCAAGGGTATCCGGCAATTTCTCATAGAGGATAAACTGGTACTTCGATGCCCCACACACCGGGCATTTATCAGGAGGGTCTTCGCCTTCATGAATATAACCACAGACTGTACATTTCCATTTTTTGCTCATCAGTACCTCCTTCAGATAAATACAATTAACAGTTAACGGTTAACTGTTAACCGGTCAACTGGCTTAATGGACAATCAATCTTCCAGACCGGACAGGTGCTGCGCTATCTTCCTGCCAAGCTGATAGCAGGCATGAAACCCCTCTTTATCAGGCACATACTGTATCTTCAAACCTGGGTCAATGATTTCGAATTTCATCGCCTCTAATTCTTTATTAATAAGATTCATGGCCTCACCGCTCCAGCCATAGGAACAAAAGGCAGCGCCAATCTTATTCTTCGGTCTTAACCCCTTCATATAGGTCAGAAAATCACTGACTGTTGGAAAGAGCCCGTTATTCAGAGTCGGGGAACCGACGATGACTGCACCTGCATCAATAATCTCGGTCATTATGTCACTCCTGTGACATGACCGCAAATGCATTGGTTTGACATCTACTCCTTCCTCCCCAATAGCGGCTACGATGGCCTCTGCCATCTTTTCTGTACTCTGCCACATGGTGTCGTAAATAACCACTGCCTTTTTCTTCGGTTTCTGATTACTCCACTCCACATAAGCCCTGATTATCTTGCCAGGGTCTTTACGCCAGATGATACCGTGATCAGGGCAGATTGTATTAAAAGACAATCCCATCTCTGTCACTTTGTCAACAAGTTTGAGGATAAGTGGGGAATAGAGCAACAGGATGTTGGCGAAATACTTCAGGGCATGGGGCATGATAGCCTCGCCCATCTGATCATCAAACCTTTCCAGTCCTGCGTAATGCTGTCCGAAGGCATCACTGGAAAAGAGGAGCTTATCCTCTTTGACATAGGTAAACATACTGTCTGGCCAATGGAGCATCCTGGTTTCTAAAAAAACCAGACTCTTTCTACCTAGTTTCATTTCCCCGCCGTCTTCCACTGGCTTATAATTCCATTTCTCCTGAAAATGATGGGAAAGATTTTTATGGCCCATCTTTGAGCAGAGCAGGGGCTTATCTTCCCCGATTTTGTGCATCACCCTTGGGAGACCACCTGAATGGTCCATCTCTGTGTGATTGCTGATAACACAATCGATCTTTTTGGGGTCGACAATCTGGTTGATGTTTTCCAGCAATTCATCGGCGAACTCCCTTTTTACAGTATCAACAAGTGTAATCTTTTCATCAACAATAAGATAGGCATTATAGGTTGTTCCCTGATATGTAGAATATCCGTGAAAGTCCCTGATATTCCAGTCAATGGTACCAACCCAATAGATCCCATCAATTATCTCTATCGGTTTCATGTGTTACTCCTGTGTTGGCGTGTCGTTGGACTTCTGCACTTTTTGCTATTGTCCGTGAGGTTGTATAGCTTTTCCCCGAACCTAATATTCCTCCCGCTCTCCTCTAAAGCCTTATTTGAATAAGGCTAAGTTTGACTAAAACCACATCTAACTGTCTGCAAAGCTGAAAGCTTTGCCAGAACTTCTTTACATTATTTCACTATAACCTTGTGTCCTGTCAGGTGCAATAATATGACAACCAGTATAGCTATCACAAGGATTGCAATCACCACACCGAGACCATCCCCACCGACCTTCAGATCATCAAGCTTAAGGGCAAGCTGATGTATCTGAGAGTCACTGAGCTGTGAGAATCTGTTGCTAATTTCATCCTGTGTAAAGCCCAATTTTTCGAGTCTTTTTTTAATTATCTTTGTCTCCAAAACCTTCTGTACCTTCTCCAGATCCGCAGCTCTGTCAATCTTTGTAAGGGCGACTGCCTCTGAGGGAGCAAAACCAGCCTCAACCCTGGGGACAATACCGATAATAAACATGGCAACAACAAGATACCACGTTACCTGCTTCATAAATGGCGTTCTCATTTTTCTATTCTCCTTTATTCAAGTTCTATACATTTTATGATTTAAAAAAGTTTTAATTATATATACGCATAACCCTTATCCTTTCATCTGTTAGACTTTTTTAATTCCTCTATCTTTTCCAGCGTATCCCTGTAAATATTCCCTTTCGAAGGATTGAGTTCCAGTGCTTTCAGAGCAAGACTTTCTGCCTCATCGAGGTTTTCCCTCTTTGTGTAATAAAGCCATGCAAGATTGTTATGGACATCGGCGTTTTGGGGGTCTTTTCTGATCGCCTCTCTGTAATTTTTTTCTGCCTCACCAAATTCTCCCTTCTGAAAATAGACATTCCCGAGATAAAGATATGCCATAGGCAGTTTTTTTGATGCCAGCTTGTATTCCTTTATCGCGGGATCAACTTCGCCTCTTTTCTCATAGGCAACTCCGAGAGTTAGGTGCTCCTCCGGCACAAGCGGGTCTTTAAGAACGATAATCCTCGGCAGGCTACAATTGGCAAAAACCCCAAAACAGCAGATAGCAAATAACAGGGAGATAAATACATAATTTCTGTGCCCTATGGTACTTGACTTGGTTTTATTAGTAATGTCCAACAATCTGTTTTCTCCCATGATTTCAGAAAATCTTCTTCACGGATAAACTTATACCGGTTCCTTCCTGAATTGGCGATCACACCATTTTCGTTATAGCCTACTATTACCATAAAATGGTTCTGTTGGTAAACCCAAAATCCGTAATCTACCAAGACAATGACTGGATACCCCAGATCAATATTCTCTTTAAGAGATTTGAAACTGCTACTAGCCTGGACAACATCCAAGCCCCTTTTCTGGACATATAATACCATATCGAGGTTGAGTGTCCCTTTTGCGGACTTACTGTATATCTCTGTAGCGATTATTTCAGGGGAAACCTTTACACCCCAATAGCTCAAGACCCCCGCCAGGGAGGCAGGACCACACTGGTATTTTTCTTGGGGGAAAATTGGAACATTTTCTATAATGTAAGCGGTAACAGGTTCTGGAAGATTCCTGGTCGTTGCACATGAAAAAAGCAAAGGAACCATCAAGATAAATACACGCAGATATCTATTCAATGGAGTATCATCCTTTACCCATCTATTCCTTTTCAAACTGGTCCTTCGATGCCCCGCAAACAGGACATGACCAGTCATCGGGCAGGTCTTCGAATCTGGTGCCAGGCTTTACACTATTATCCGGGTCCCCCTGGGCAGGGTTGTAAATATAACCACAGACTGAGCATACATACTTATCCATAAAATTCCTCCCTGTTTTAATCAGCGTTCAGCTATAGGCTGTCAGCTCTCAGTTTCTTGATTTTTGGAACTGACAAGTGTTTTTACCCTTTCTTCAATCTCGTCCCTTACCTCTCGCATAAAGTTTATTGGCTTATCAGAGGGATCAGGTAAATTCCAGTCATGGATGGGTACACCAGGAATGTAGGGACATTCTTCCCCGCAGCCCATTGATATTATTGAGTCTGGTTTCATATAGCCTAAAACCTCTTCAATGGATTTTGTCCTGCGAAATGCCATGTCTATCCCTTTTCCTTTCATTACCTCGACCATCAGCATATTTATCTCGCTTGCCGGCTGACTCCCGGCACTTTCCGCTTCAATTCTGTCTCCAGCCCAGTACTGTGCAAATGCACTTGCCATCTGGCTGCGGCAGGCATTTTCTCTGCAAACAAAGAGGATTTTTTTCTTATTGAGAAGAGGCTCAATGAGCGTTCTGGTCTTTTCCTTCACCTCTGTCAGGGCTGTCGGGTGCTTTGCAATATCTCCTGGTCCCTCTATTTGCCTGTAGGTAAGACTTCCGTCAAAAGTGGCGCCAACGGCATCAAAAAAATATTTGGTTGTAAGGGTAATGCCTTCAAAGAGGTTTTTACCTCTTGTGGCACCGAGGGCAAGTAAAAAGCCATGTCTCCACTTCCGACCTGGGTCTGTGAGTTTATGTATGTATCGCCTTGACCACAGGGTTTGGCTACGATCAATAAGTGCCTTCAATTGGGCCGGAGCCCCATAGAAGAATACAGGGGTAGCCATTACTATTATATCTGCCTTCCAAAGTAAGGGATATATTTCCTCCATATCATTGATTATAGAACAAAACCCCTCCCTTTCACAGGTGCCACATTCCTGACAAGGGGTTATCCTTTTGCTGGTTACTTCCAGATTATATGTTCGTGCCCCAAGCCTTTCAGCCTCGGCCAGGAATGATGCAAGTAAAATACTCGTGTTTCCATTCTTACGTGGGCTTCCCTGTAATCCCAGAACAAACATAATTCCTTATCCAACCTCATACCCTGCTTTTTCGATGTGTTCCCTGACAGTATCCATGCTAACAGGTTTTGTCTCGTCAAAACTCGCCTCGCCTTTGTTGAGATCGACCTTTACATTTTTAATACCTTCGATTTCATTAAGGGCTTTAGTTACTGACATAACACAGTGATTGCAGGACATCCCTTTTACCTTAACAGTTACCATGGTTTCATCTCCATTTCTCTCTTAGTAGTTATGGCATTGTTTGTTATATAAGGTTAGCCACACCAAGGCATTTTGAGATATTATTCCTTTAATTTCTGTTTCCAGAATGCCATTATACCATCTTTGCCAAAAGATAACTGTATCAGCTCCCAGCCTTGCCTGCCCTGTTCGTTTAAGATGTTATTGAGTATTTCGGTTTGATCGGAGGGAACCTGTTCCAGGGTGCATTTGCCAGACTCTGAACAAAAGTAAACCAGTTCCCTGAAGGTTCCTGCGGGATGTTTAGTGATTTTATATTCAAACCGTTCCATAACGCCTCCTTTTTCGCTAATCCAATTTAATGGCCAATTTTAGATTTTCAATGTCCGTTATAGGAGTTTTACAAATATACTGTTCACACAGGTATGCCGTTGGCAGATGGTTTATCGGATGAAGTTCCTCTACAAAAGGAGCTAGTGTGGAGAGTACCCTATCCCCCTCCCCACCAGGCTGAAGCAATAGAACCTTGTTGGGCAGAAAGGTTTTGTTGAGTAGTTCAAGCATAGCCCTTGTGGCTTCAAGGGCAGGGTCTCCGGCAATGACGACCTCAAGGCTTGGACCAACCATAAAGTCAAGGGCGTTCAAAAACTGAGAATAGCCCACGGGATAGGTTGCAATACTTCTGGAAAATGCCCGAGTCAATTCATCGGCTTTTTTCTCCAGATCAGCATTCCCAGTCATTCGGGCCAGACGCATAAGATTTAATGCTGCTACTGAATTTCCTGAGGGCAGTGCTCCGTCATAGATCTCTTTACTCTGAACAATCAGTGCTTCGTTCTTTTTTCCCGTAAAGTAAAAGCCCCCTGTCTTTTTATCCCAGAAAAGGTCAATCATCGCCTGATTTATAGAAATGGCTTCTTCCAGATAGGAGGCATCGAAGATCGCTTCATACAACTCGATAAGCCCCCAGACCATAGCTGCATAGTCGTCCAGGTATCCAGGATACGCCACATCACCCTGCCTGTATCGTCGGAAGAGTTGACCGTCGGGTCTCCTGAGTTTTTCCAGAATGAAGGATGCAGCGTGCTTTGCGGCATTTATATGCAATTCGTTCCCTAGTATCCTGTATCCTCTGGCAAGAGTAGCAATCATGAGTCCGTTCCAGGATGTGAGAATCTTATCATCTTTCAAAGGGTGAGCCCGTTTCTTTCTGACTAGAAAGAGGCATTGCCTGGCTTCCTCCAGAAGGGTTTCAAGCTCTGCTAAATCCATGCCATTTTGCTCTGCAAATATCTCAGGAGTTATAGGGATGTGGGGGATGTTTAAGCCATCCTCAAAGTTGCCTGCCGGGTTGATATCGTAGAAGCGGCAGAAAAGGTCGCCCAGCTCATTCCTCAAATGATCCTTGACCTCCTGGGGTGTCCAGAGATAGAATAACCCCTCCTTGCCTTCACTGTCGGCATCTTCTGCCGAGTAAAATCCGCCTTCAGGGGCTGTCATATCACGCAACACATATGTGAGTATCTCACTGGCTACTGCTGAATAGTGATAATCTTTTGTTACCTGATATGCTTCAATATAAGCCATAGCCAGAAGGGCCTGATCGTAAAGCATCTTTTCAAAGTGAGGGACCAACCACTTTTCATCAACAGAATAGCGGTGGAAACCATAGCCAATCTGATCGAATATGCCCCCATGACGCATGGCATCAAGGGTCTTTTCCACCATAGTAAGAGCCTCTGAATCACTGCTGCGTTTATGCCATCTCAAAAGGAAAGTCAGTTGGTGGGGACTGGGAAATTTGGGTGCCTCCCCGAAACCTCCCCAGCTTGAATCAAAACTCCCTGCAAGTTGCTCATAACCCTTCTGAAGGGTATCAATGCCCAGGGCATGGCATTTGGAAACCAGGTCTTTCCTTGGCTGAATGGCATTGGTAATCTCTTCACTAACCTTGAGAATGCGTTCCCGATCCTTCTCCCACAAGGCTGCTATCTGAGTCAGAACATCTGTAAAACCAGGCATTCCTAGGCGTCTTGATTTGGGAAAATAGGTACCTGCAAAAAAAGGTTTACATTCAGGTGTCATAAAGATGGATAGCGGCCACCCACCCTTACCGGTTAAAGACTGGCACGCTGACATGTATATTTGGTCAATATCAGGACGTTCTTCCCGATCTACTTTGATGGCGATGTACCATTGGTTCAGCACCCTAGCGACTTCATTATCCTCAAAGGATTCATGTGCCATAACGTGGCACCAGTGGCAGGTGGCATACCCTATGGAGAGAAAGATAGGCTTATCTTCCTGTTTCGCCTTTTGGAAAGCCTCAGCACTCCAGGGGTACCAGTTCACAGGATTTTTGGCATGTTGGAGAAGGTATGGACTCTTTTCGTGAGCTAAAAGGTTAAACCCCAAGCCCATATTTCTTTCTGTTCTATCCATACTATCTCCTGAAATATTCGTAAGTAAGAAGAACCTATGTATCCAATTCTTGCGGTTACCTCTCCCATAATCCTTGCATCTTCTTTCTTATTTACATTGCAATAACCTGTTTGATTCCTGGAATTTTCTCTTTTAATGCCTTTTCTACCCCCATTTTCAATGTCATTTGAGACATTGGACATGAACCACAGGCTCCTGTTAAAACTACCTTTACTACCCCATCAGTAACGTCTACTAACTGAATATCTCCTCCGTCTGCCTGCAAGGAAGGTCTTATCTGGTTCAATACTTCTTCAACTTTTTCCTTCACCTTAAACTCTCCTTTCTGTTTTTTGTGTATGTAATTATAACTATAATTACGGTACTCTACTTTTTCAAGTATATGTGTCGAAAAAAGAATACTAAAACTATTAATACCCTATTCAGAGTGAAAAATCTAACATTTTTTATGTTAAGGGACTTTTTGACAGGTTAAAGATAAATCTTGACCCTTTTCCAACTTCACTCTCGGCTCCTACATTGCCACCATGGGCCTCTATGATGTGTTTTGCGATGGATAAACCCAACCCAGTTCCTCCTAACTCCCTGGACCTGGCTTTATCTACCCTGTAAAAACGTTCAAAGATCCGTGGAAGGTCCTTAGGGGGAATCCCCATTCCAGTATCGGCTATTTCTATCTGGATGCCATCATCTTTATCGAACGCGGAAATAGTAATCTCTCCGTGGTCAGGGGTGTATTTTACCGCATTGTCAATGAGGTTTTCCATAACTGTTTCTATTCTTCCTTCATCAGCCAAAACATGTGGTAAAGCAGAAGGTATATTCATCTTGATATTTTGACCTTTCTGTTCTGCTATCTCCTTGAAGTTAGAAATTACCCTGGATACTACGTCCACCAAATATACAGGCTTGAGGTTCATCCCTATCTTTCCACTTTCAATTTGAGAGAGATTCAGGAGGTCGGTAATGAGTCGATTGAGCCTTTCAGTATGTTTCTCAATTATTTCAAGAAACCTGAGACTTTTTTCTGGATCGCTGACTGTCCCGTTTCTCAAGGTTTCTACAAAGCCTTTGATAGAGGTAAGGGGGGTACGTAGTTCATGGGATACATTTGCCACAAATTCCTTCCTTACCCTCTCAAGGTCCCTGATCTGAGTAATATCATGGAAAACCGCTACCATTGCCCAGGGGTTACCTTCCTCGTCCGGGATAGCCGCCGCCTGAACACGTAATATCCTTTCCCCTCCATATTGGAGGATAATTTCTTCCATTTTTGGAGCCCCAGTCTCCAAAACCTCCTGAAAGAGGGGATTCAAGCTACTATGGCGGATTACCTCCCAGTGAAATCTGCCCAATGCTTTACTGGAAGGGATGTCAAAAATCTCCTCGGCTGCTGAATTGAAAAGCATGACCCGTCTATCCCGGTCAATGGCTACCACCCCTTCAACCATCCCGCTCAGTATTGCCTGTTTTTCACCTATCTGTTTGGTTAGGGTCTCAATCTTGTTTTGAAGCTCAATGCTCATTGTGTTGAAAGAACGGGCAAGATCCCCTATCTCATCCTTTGAGTCTGTTCTTATCAGTTCTGAAAAATCTCCCCTGGCCATTTTTCGGGCCGCCAAGGTCATCTGGGTGAGAGGTTTGCCCATCCTTCTGGCTAACATAAATCCTATGCCGAGAGAGATCAGGGCAGCAATGATAGCTCCCCAAACAATCACTCCATAGATATGTTTCCCCATTTTTTCCACCTCGCTCAGAGAAAGGGAGACCCTGACTACTCCGATAGTTCGATCTTTAATCTCAACAGGCAGGGCAAGATACATCATCTCCGTTTTCAAGGTTTCACTATACCGGATTCTTTTACCAACCTTTCCCCTTAATGCCTCTCTTATTTCGGGCCTATCCAGATGGGTTTCCATTTTTAGAGGGTTTTTTTCAGAATCTCCCAGCACAATCCCTGCAGTGTCAACAATTGTAGCCCTCATATGGATTTCGCTGCCCAGTTTCTTGGTAAGAAAATCAATAGTATCCCTTCTTCCATCAATAAGTTCTTTAGCCACTATATCTCTGATCAGAGTAGCGTTGGTAGTAAGTTGGGGGACTAATTGTTCGAGATAATGCTCTTTAAGGGATATGCCGGCGTACATGCCTATAGTTAATAAAGAGATGATTATAAGGGAGGTTTGTGTTAAAAAGAGTTTCCATACTATTTTGAGATTTGACATATTCCTGTTTTTATTGATTCAGGCTTCTTCTTCAGCGATATCAGCCTGGAACATATAGCCTATACCTCTTCTGGTGATAATACAGGGAGAAGCTCCCTTCAATTTCATCCGAAGCCTTCTGATATGAACGTCAACTGCCCTGTCGGTTACAAAGGCTTCGTCTCCTAAAACTCCATCCAGGATTTGTTGTCGTGTCATAACCAGTCCTTGCCTTTGAACCAAGAAAAAGAATAATTTAAATTCGGTCGGCGTGAGGTCAAGGAAGTTACCCCTCCAGGTAACCCTATAGTTAGTCGAATCTACTTCCAGGTTGCCAAATACGAGTTTTTCCTTGAGGTCTCTGTGCCTGGAACCCCTCCTTAGGACCGCTTTTACTCTTGCTACCAACTCCCTTGTGCTGAAGGGTTTTGTAATATAGTCATCTGCACCCAGCTCCAATCCAACAACAATATCCGGTTCCCCTGTTTTTGCTGTTAGCATAATAACGGGGATATGATTTGTCTTAGTCTCCTTTTTAAGGACTCGGCAGACCTCAAGACCGTCCATTTCTGGAAGCATTAAATCCAGGATAAATAAATCAGGAGGTTCTCTTTTAGCCAGTCTTAAGGCATCTTCTCCATTGTATGCATAACTTATCCGGAAACCTTCCATCTCCAGATTATATTTTATCAGCTCTATGATGTCTCGCTCGTCATCCACTACGAGGATTTTCTCTTTGGCCATAGCTTTATTTATATCAACTACCATCCCGACTTGTCGGGATGGCTTGAGGGTTCAAGGGGTCAAGTGATCAAGGGAATCAACAGCAGGCTACAACAGCGGGCTTTAGGCCGCTGCAGCAAGCTAAAGCATGCTGTTGTAGGCTCTCGAATCCTGGAATCCTCGACCCCTCGAACCCTTGCAGCGCAAAAGGAATGATGGAGGGACAATAATAGCACTTTTGACTGACAAATCCAAATCTTTATTTTGTTGTATCCTCCTTTATGTAACCCCCGTGTCTTATATCCCTGGCTTCAACCATGTAGATAATACTTTCTGCGATATTGGTGGCAAGATCGCCGATCCTTTCTAAATATTTGGATATCTGGATTATCCTGACAGCCCTTGTTATGGTGTGCGGGTCTTCCATCATAAACGTCAACAGTTCTCGTAGTATCTGGTCATCCAAATCATCTATTAGCTGGTCGTCGTGGCATACCTTGAATGCTAGGGCTGTATCCTCGTTGATAAATGCATCCAGCGCTTCTTTTAGCATCATTTGAGCTGCCCTTGCCATTATTGGAATATCGATATACGGTTTTAATGGGGGTTCTTTATTCAGCTCCAGTGCCCTTTCAGAGATATTAACAGCGTGGTCTCCAATCCTCTCAAGGGATGCAATTATTTTTACACTCTTTATAATAAACCTTAAGTCTCGTGCCATGGGTTGTCTCAGGGCTAAAAGTCTAACAGCCTTTTCCTCCAGTTTCACCTCCAGTTGGTCTATCTGACAGTCACACTCGATAGTTCTCCTTGCCAAATCAGAATCCCGCTCAACCAGAGATTTCACTGCATTGGCAATGGCTTCTTCAACCAGAGTACCCATCTTCAATAAATTTTCCCTTAAATCCTGCAATTCTTTCTCAAATTGTCTTTCCATGGTCTTTCATCCTCTTTTTCGTATTCACCCTCTCCCATCAAGGCAGAGGGGGAAATAATCTTATCCAAACCTTCCTGTGATATAGTCCTCTGTCATTTTGTTTGACGGGGCTGTGAATATCTTTTGGGTTGTATCAAACTCAATCAACTTCCCCATCATGAAAAATCCTGCATATTCCGATACTCTGGCTGCCTGCTGCATATTGTGGGTTACTATAACAACAGTATATCTCTTCGTTAATTCTGCGATCAGGTCCTCTATCTTTGCGGTAGCAATGGGGTCGAGGGCTGAACAGGGCTCATCCATCAGAATGACCTCGGGTTCTACGGCTATTGCTCTTGCAATACATAACCTTTGCTGCTGACCACCTGAAAGGGAGAGGGCAAAGTTATTCAGTTTGTCCCCTATCTCTTCCCACAGGGCGGCATCCTTTAGAGCCTTTTCAACCCTATCGGCAATTTCAGTTTTTTTTCTTATACCCATAAGCTTAAGACCGAACGCGATGTTCTCAAAGATTGACATGGGAAATGGTGTAGGTTTTTGGAAGACCATGCCAATCTTGCTCCTTAATCCTATGTGATCTATATCTTTTTCAAGGATATTCTTGTTATCTATCCATATCTCACCTTCATAGCGATTACCTGGATAAAGGTCATGCATCCTGTTAAGACATCGGAGGAATGTGGTCTTTCCACAACCAGAAGGCCCGATAAGGGCTGTAACCGTGTTTTTGTACACAGAAAGCGAGATGTCCTCCAAGGTGTGCTTACAACCTGAGTAGCAGAAATGGAGTCTCTTTACCTCTATCTTGACATTATTATCATTCATATTGTTGGTCTCTTACCGTATCTCCATGCAAGTAATAGCCTGCCCAAAACTGCGAGCACCAGTATAAATACAGTTATCATAAGTGATGATGCCCATGCCTGGCTATGCCAGCTATCGTAAGGCCCCATAGCATACTGAAATATACTTACTGTAAGGGATGAGACAGGCTCATTCATATTTGCCGAGAAAAATGAGTTGTTAAAGGATGTAAAGAGTAACGGTGCAGTTTCCCCCACCACACGGGCTATTGACAGGAGTATTCCTGTAAGAATCCCTGCCGCCGCCGCTCTATAAATTACATGAATAATTACCTTGTAGTATGGTGCGCCGAGAGCAAATGCAGCCTCTCTCAGTGTCCATGGTACAAGAGAGAGCATGTCTTCTGTTGTCCTTAAGACAACTGGAATCATTATGATTGCAAGCGCCACTGCACCTGCCCACCCGCTAAAATGACCCACAGGCTTAACAATTACCGCATAGATAAACGTTCCTATCACTATGGAAGGGACGCTCACCATTATGTCGGATAACACACTTATCAACCTCGCAATCTTTCTTCCCCGGGCATATTCTGCAAGGAATGTTCCCCCCAAAATCCCTATTGGGACACCTATCAGGGTGGCAAAGAAAGTTATCATCAGGTGGCCCACAAAGGCATTTCTCAAACCACCACCTTCTAAACCGGGAGGGACAGGGTCGTTCATAAAAAGAGCGAGATTCAGACCGCCTATCCCATTAAAAAAGACATCCCAGATTATAAAAAAAAGCCAGAAGAGACCAAGAAAGGCGGCAAGGGTACAGACCGTGAGGGCAATACCATTCTTCAATTTTCTGACCTGAGCCGTGTTCATTATTTAATCCCCTTTTCAGTCTTTAGAATAAAAAACTTTGCTATTGCAAGGACTACAAAACTCATTACAAAAAGGATTAGGGCAAGGTAAAATAAAGATGAAAGATATATATCTGAATCTGCTTCGGTAAACTCATTTGCCAGCGTTACGGTTATAGTTGCTGCAGCATCGAAAAGAGACGCAGTTATCTGATGATTATTACCCAGGACAAAAGCAACTGCCATGGTTTCACCAAGTGCCCTTCCAAGAGAAAGGACAATACCACCAAATACACCAAGCTTAGAATAGGGGATCACTACATTCTTAACGACTTCCCATTTTGTTGCACCAAGTGCATAGGCAGATTCTTTTGTTACAGTAGGTGTAAGGTTAAATGCGTCTCTTGAGATACTGGCAGTAAAGGGAATAATCATGATACTTAAAATAACACTCGCTGTCAAGAGGTCTATACCCATGGGTGTGCCTTCGAAGAGCATCCCAACAAAGGGAAGCCTGCCAAAGCTCTTCTGGAGGGCCGGCTCTATATAGTTGGACATTATAGGTGCGAGGGTAAAGAGTCCCCACATTCCGTATATTATGCTTGGTATAGCTGCCAGTAGTTCTATGGCAGCGCCAATTGGTCCTTTAAGGAAGCTTGGTGCTATCTCGGTTACAAATATGGCAATGCCAATTGCTACAGGTACAGCTATTAGTATGGATAATACAGTTGTTATCGCTGTTCCAAAGAGAGTTGTAGCTGCTCCAAATGACCCTTTTACCGGGTTCCAGTCTGTTGAAGAGATGAATCGCCATACACCAAATTTCTCTATTGCAGGAGATGATTCCGAGATTAACACATACAGGATTCCTATAATCAACAGGAGAACCGACAAGGACGCAATGGCACTAATGGACAGGAAGAATATGTCAACAAAATTTTTCTTTGAACGTGTTATCAAATATCCATCCTCATTTCAATAAACGCGATTGGTTTTCCAGTATCCTCGAATCTTATTCTTCAACGACAATGGCAAAGGAATGTATATAAGTCTTTTAGCTGTCTGATCCCCTTTTTTAAATGCCCAGTCATAGAACTTAACCACATTGATATTCGACTCTTTTTTCTCCTTTGCAAGGAGTATAAATGTTGCACCTGCTATAGGCCATGCATTCTTACCAGGGGCATTGTTCAGCCATAGATAGAAGTCTTTTTTCGGGTCAAAGTTAGCCGAACGTGCTGCATCCTCAAAACTCTCAAAACCAGGCTCAACAAAATTGCCTGAAGAGTTTTTCAGGAGTGTATAGCTAAGATTATTCTCCTTTGCATAAGCAAATTCAACATATCCTATAGAATGCCCAACCCTCTTTACATAGTTTGCTACACCTTCGTTACCCTTGCCGCCGATACCAACAGTCCATTTTACAGATGTTCCTGCACCAACCTTTTCTTTCCAGTCGGAAGACACAGCGCTCAGGTAATCGGTGAATATAGCGGTTGTACCTGATCCATCGGATCTATGGACAACGGTGATCTTTTTATGAAGGAGCGCTTTACCCGGATTTAGTTGCTTTATCTTCCCATCATCCCAGTAACTTATCTCTCCAAGATAGACCTTGGAGAGCACATTCGAATCGAGCCTCAGTTCGCCTGCCTTTATACCAGGTATATTAACCACGATGACAACCCCTCCAATGACAGCAGGGAATTGGAGTAGGTTGTCTTTCTCTAGTTCATCCGGTTTGAGAGGCGCATCAGAGGCTCCAAAATCAACGGTTCTGTTTATAATCTGTCTTATTCCTCCGCCTGAACCTATAGACTGATAGTTGAGTTTTACCCCGCTAATCTTGCTATAGTCATATGCCCATGCAGAATAAACAGGATAGGGAAATGATGCCCCTGCACCATTTAGCTTGGTATCATCAGCAAATGAGTTGCCAAAGGACAGAAGACTGACTGCCAATACAGTAAAAACAGATAGTATTTTATTCATTCTTTAATCTCTCCTTATTGTTTGTTTTACTCTGTTTTTTATTTTCTTCCTTATATCAGAGAGATGTTACAGTTGTGTTACAATAGTGTTAAGATTCGATTAAAACTGGTGGGCTCTTTAGGTTGGGTTTTGAGAGGCATATCTTTCAATCAGTTTATTAGCTGATTATGGCCTTTTTGTTAGAAATGCATGGATGGCTTTATGAACTCCGAACTTACCCTCGATTTCAACTGTTTTCAGTTCCTCAATTTTAAAAATAGGGTCAAATAGCACTTCCATCTCGCCTTCGGACGAGAAATATAACACAGTATCAAGAGGGGTCTTTCTGTATTTACCTTCACCGCCGAATTGAGGGCTGTCCTCACTGAAGAAAACTGATAAATAGCGCCCTTCCTGATTAAGCAATTTGTATACATTGTCTAAATACTTCTTTCTTGATTCCGGAAAAATATGATGCAACAACTCCCAATCAAATACAAAATCGAATGTACCTTGAATTTCATCTAAATCACCAAGAACATCTGCCTTGATAAAATTACAGTCTACTCCTTTTGCTTTTGAAGAGTTTTTTGCAATTTCAATTGCAGTGTCTGAAAAATCTACACCAGTAGCTTTAAACCCCATACGTGATAAATAAATGACATAATTCCCCGCCCCGCACCCCAGCTCTACCGTTTTGCATGGTTTTACTTTTCCATTTTCCACAAGATTCTGTAGAATTCTTGGAGGAGTTTCTATATTCCAAGGAATTTTTTCAAGTTTTACATTCTTGTATATATTTTCCATTTGGTCTTTTAACATAGACTTCTTTCTTTGTTGCGGTAGCTACCGACTGGGGTCAGGTGTACTACGATGGTTAGGGGTCAGTAGGGTCAAGTTTTGAGAAATTTCTTTTGCTGATAAAACCTACTTTTCAGGACCTGTCCCTTCTGCCCTCGATGCTACCATCTGGACGCAGGACTCAGACTTCAAGAATAAACCTGGTGTGAAATATTTCTCTAAAAAATAAAACCGGCTAACGCGCTGCAAATCAGTCGGCGCTTTTAGCGGTCGGCTGAATTTGCTTGTTAAGCCATTCCTTATCTACTGCAAATGCCTGTCCTAAAGGATCAAAGCCGGAAAGATCTTGCCTTTTTAATTTGTTCCTAATTTTTTCAAATAATCTTACGGTTTCCTCAGCATATAATCGTTCACCACAATGGAGACACACTTCAGCATGGATTTGTAAAACAGCAGTATGATTTCCTCCTTGTAAAATCTTTTCGACTACCTTCTCCTTTAATTCACCCCCACAAACAGGACATTTTTCAAAGGGTAACATCATTTTCCCCTCCTTATTCGGCAATTGACCCAAATATCTGGATCTGGCCGATACACCGTTATCAAAACTGCCCATTGGCTCAACGTTATGGCTATAAATATCACAAATAGAAACAACGTCCCCAAGTATCTGAAAACTTACTTTCCAAGACCTGACCCCTATGTCACTTTGGTTGTGATGAGTTGTCTATTAGATTGATTTATTGGATGATTTTCCTGAATTAATGTAATGTAGTGATCTATTTTGTAATATGTTCAAAAATTGAATCTTCAATTGCTTGAAACCAATCTAAGTGATTACCTATCGAATTTTCAACTAAAAGAATCTCTTCCTTGGTGAGGTTACGTTCGAGAATTTGTTGAGCGACTTCTTGAATATCACCCACATTTATCGAGTATACAATTCTGTCATTCCCATGATTTTTCACTGGTAATTCCCCTGTTTATGTCTATTGGTGGAAAATATTCTGTCTATGCTATTGAATTGCATTGCGATACGGATGGAGTTCGTTGTTGCTCGGCAAAAAAATCTTGCACTTTTATTCAAATTTTTTAAAATACTTATCAATTTCTGGTCTTAGCTCAATGCCTGCTTGCTCAAAGCAATCAAGTAAATCATTGTATGTTCCTTCACCTGCAAGAAAGTTCCAAAATTCATCAGCTACCATGACCTCTTTTTTTAAATCTAACATTCCTTTCATCGTCCATCGTTTGTAAGGCTCTGGTTCATAAGGATTATAAGGAATAGAAATCAGAGTGTTTACCTTATCTTTTGGATGTTGAAAAAAATAAACAGCCAGCCATTCAAGCATATTTCGCTTATATGAAATAAAGTCACCTTTGTTGGGCTTAACAGTTTTCAAATCAAACATAAAAACTTCATCTGATTTTGAGATGAGAAATAAATCTACCTTCACAGACTTGAGTTTGTTTTCAGTTCCTTTCTGTGATACTTTTCTAATTCTTTCTGTTTCTTCTGATTTATTTACATCACCTCCGATAGAAAGATCATTCATAATTTTTTGAATTTCATTTTGAGCACCTTCTGTAATGGTTTTCCCAAGTACATACTGCGTATAAACCTCTTTGAAGTTTCCTTTTGCAAGTTCTTTTGCAACTGGTTCGTAAATTGAAGTTCCAAAAGTGGTATTGAGAGATTGGATAAATGAAAATAAAGCCATTCTATCTTTTCCAAGTAACCTGTAATGAAAAGGCATATTATCCGTTTCAGGTTTATATTTTAAAAATTTTTCGCGAAGACAGAATTTGATAGTTTCTGTGATATGTTTTTTGTTTTTCATTGATAATGCCTTTTCACTTTTTCTTTAAGTGGAAAATTATTTCCGAATAAGCCCCTTTATCCTTTTCTGTACGGTTCAATACAGGGCGTTTATATTGATTTACAATTTGCATTCCAGAATTTTCTGCAATAGTGGGATACATATTGTATTTGTCGTTTGCCACGAGGAAAATGTCATAGTCTTCTACCAAAAACTTTTTACAGTTATTTAAAACATCTGTAATGCCCTGGATATAACTCTGCTTTGCTTCCTTACCATTACCTTTGTAAAGTGGTCCTATTTCCAAATCATCTTTTCTGTCAAAACCGAAAAGGTCATAAGCATAAGCATGTTGTTCGTGATAATTAATTAATCCAACATAAGGCGGACTCGAAAAAATGCCTTTAATTTTCTGTTCTTTTGCTAGTTCTGCAAATATTGAATTTTTCTTTTGGAGTTCAGTCAATATATTTATAGTCCTGCTGTCGCCGCTAAGGCATATCTGGAAAGTTTGTGTTCTCAATTTATCAAACTGAATAAGACGTTTTATCGTATCTTTAGTGTATGTTTCCCACCATTTAAGGATAGAAAAAAGCGGCTTGCATATTTTTCCGTGTTTTGCACAGTAATACGTTGTGGTAACCGGTTCTTTCAGTGTTGCTAAATCGGCGTGAGTCGTAGCCCTACATGAGCGGATAGTTCTGCTTAATATAATTGCTATTATTTTTTTAGTACCAGAATCTTTTATTTTTTTAATTTCATCAAAAACAAATTGTATTTCATTTCTAATGTGGTGAGAATACCATTTGTCCAGAAAATTGTCAGATGTGCTCCTTCTTAATTCTATATTATATTCCTTAACGAGCCTGTTGAAGATTGGGAGAAATTCTTTCTCTTTCTCCTTGCCGTAGCTGTCTTCGTCAATTTGTTTCTGCCTGACTTTATACTTGTATTCAGGAACCGGAAAATATTTATTATTAAATTCATAAAGTGTTTTTAATAAGTTATCTTCAAACTCAATTGTGTGTGAATTTAGAAGAAATTGTTTAAGTAACCTCGTTATTCGGTTAATTTCCTTTTGAACATCAGTTAAATTGTATTTTGATATTTTACAATTTCCAATCAGAGCATTGAAAGCTGAAACATCAATACCTATAGCATGCATTCCCAATTCGCATGATTGAACCAATGTTGTCCCGCTGCCCGAAAAGGGATCAAGAATAATATCACCTTTCGAAAAATAGCGCTGTTTTTTAAAATTATCTGTATGACTATCTAGGAAATATTCAACAAGCTGAGGAATAAATTTCCCTTTGTAGGGGTGTAGGCGGTGAACGTGTTTTGTTGTTTCCGCCTCTTTATACTGGTCAAAGGATAAAGCCCAATTCAGGTCTTCACCAAGTTGATTTCTCCAGGAAATTTCACGTTTACCGTTGTATGATTTATAATACTCAATAAGTTCCTGCCTTGAAACTTGCGCTGCTCCATTATCGCCTATTTTTCTTATTCTGCCATATTGAATCAGATAGGAAATATTAGATGTTGTAACGGTTTTGCCAAGATATTCTGTAGCCCATTCACTTGCTTCTTTTATTGAAAGTAAAATTTCCATCTTAATCTCTTTGGGGTTAATACCTTTTTGCAGACCAGTTTATAATAATAGCGATTACTTTTTTAAAAAGGGCTAAAATGTTATTAAAAGATAAAATAAGTGTAACAGAAACAGGCCTTTTTGTAAAATAAAAATGGCATAATCCATTAATATAATTATATTTACTTATCGATTAAAACCGCAAAAGGAAGGCATATACTACAACAACCTAATCTTCAATAAGCCTCTTAAACTCATCTTCGGTTATAATACTAACACCCAAAGCCCTTGCCTTGTCAACCTTGGAACCAGGGTCTTCTCCGATTACAACATAACTGGTTTTATTGCTCACGGAAGATGCAGCTTTTCCTCCTAATTCCTCTACCCTTCTTTTGGCTTCGTCTCTTGTGAACGACCCCAGGGCTCCTGTGAAAACAAAGGTCATGCCTTCAAGTCTGCTTTCTTTACGGGATTTAATTTCAGTCCGCCTAAGGCGGATTACCCCTGCCTGTTTTAACCTGTCTATAACTCTAAGGTTATCTTTCTGATCAAAGAATTTAACAATACTCTTTGCTATTTCAGGCCCAATCTCATGGGTACTGGTTAGTTCATCTTCAGTTGCATTTATCAAGCTTTCCATGTCTTTAAAAGTGTTTGTCAAAATCTTGCTGATATGTTCACCTACATGCCTTATTCCCAGGGCATAAAGCAGCCTTTCAAGGGTAGTTTCCTTGCTCTTTTCAATAGATTCTAAGAGGTTTTGAGCGGACTTTTCAGCCATCCTTTCAAGTCCTGTAAGGTCTTCCTTGGAAAGGGAATACAGGTCAGCCACATCCTTTACAAGCCCCTTATCTGTCAACTGGGCAACCAGCTTATCTCCTAACCCGTCAATATCCATAGCCCTTTTGGATGCAAAATGTTTGATGATTCCTTTAAGCTTTGCCGGGCAGGAAAGCCCCAGACATCTTTGGACAGCTTCACCTACAGATCTGAATGCCTCCGCACCACAGACAGGGCACCACTCTGGCATGGTGAATCTTTTTTCCTCCCCTGTGCGCTTTGTCTCAATTACCTTGACCACCTCAGGGATAACGTCTCCTGCCCGTTGTACGATTACTGTATCTCCAATCCGTATGTCCTTCTTTGCAATTTCATCCTGATTGTGGAGGGTTGCCCTGCTAATCTCAACTCCTCCCAACCTGACAGGTTCCATTATTGCAACCGGGGTCAGGGCGCCTGTCCTCCCGACCTGCACTACTATATCCTTAATTCTGGTGGTTTCCTGTTTCGGTTCAAACTTATATGCTACTGCCCAACGGGGGCTTCTTGATACTGCTCCCAGTCTGTCCTGTAATCTAAGATTGTTGACCTTTAAAACGATACCATCTATCTCATATCCCAGATCGTCTCTTTTTTCACCCATCTCCCTGTAATATTGAATAATCTCTTCAAGATTTCTACATATTCTGATGTGGGGTATTACCTTCAGACCCCATTGTTCAAATGCCTTTAAGATTTCCATGTGGGTGTCGAGCGATATGCCAAGGATCCTCCCGATTCCATGACAGAATATATCGAGGGGTCTTTGGGCGGTTATATTTGAGTCCAGCTGACGCAGAGAACCTGCTGCAGCATTTCTGGGATTGGCAAAAAGCGGTTCGCCTTCCTCCTCTCTGCTTCTGTTGAGTTTCCGAAAATCTTCTGTTCCCAGGTAGACCTCACCCCGCACCTCCAGCAATTCCGGAATCTTTCTTTCTTTACCAATAAGTCTCAAAGGAATAGACCTTATGGTTTTAAGGTTATGTGTAACCTCCTCTCCAATTACGCCGTCTCCTCTGGTAGAACCTACAGTGAGACTTCCCTGTTCATATACAAGCTCGACTGCTACACCATCGATTTTGGGCTCGGCAATGTATTCAATATCTTCCGTAGTGCCCATAAGCCTTTTTATTCTCTGGTCAAACCCTTTTACTTCTTCCTCATCCATAGCGTTGGCCAGACTGAGCATAGGGAGTGAATGTCTAACTGTCTTAAACTCATCCAGGGGAGGTGCCCCTACTCTTTGGGTTGGGGAATCAGGGGTTATCAAATTGGGGGACTCTTTTTCCAGGTTTTCCAGATGCCTCATCAACTTATCGAACTCAGCATCAGATATCTCAGGGGCATCAAGCACATAGTAACGGTAATTATGGTAATTGATCCTTTCTCTCAAATCATAGATTGTATGCTGGACGTCACTTTTTTTCATAACAACACCAAAAAAGCCTTAATCAGGTTAAACACAGATTGACAAAATAATATTTGACAACCCCGGCATTCTTAAATATTATGTAATAAAAACAATATAATAGTAAAAAGGCTTTTTTACAATAGAAAATATCTGTAATATAAGGATTCAAGGATTCAAGGGGTCGAGTGTTTGAGAATTAACAATATTCACTTGACCACTGGAATTTTCTGGTCCTTTTTAACAACCAAATGGGAGAAGAACCGAATTATGAAATGTCCCTTTTGCTCCAATCTTGACAACAGGGTTATAGATTCAAGGCTTAGCAAAGACGGTAATATCATAAGGCGTAGAAGAGAATGTTTGGATTGTAAAGAAAGGTTTACGACCTATGAAAGGGTTGAAGAGGTTCTTCCATCAGTAGTTAAGAAGGATGGCAGAAGAGAACCTTTTGATCGGACCAAGATATTTAACGGTATTAAAAAGGCATGTGAGAAACGTCCAATAAGCATTAATGAGATTGAAAATGTAGTCAATGAGATAGAACATGAATTTCAAGATAGCGGTGAAAAAGAGATAAAGTGCTCGGATATCGGTGAAAGGGTAATGAAGGCATTGCATGACTTAGATGCAGTGGCTTATGTCAGATTCGCTTCGGTTTACCGTCAATTCAAGGATGTAAGCGATTTTATGGTAGAAGTCCGGGAACTCCTTGGGGGACAAAAAGGAGAATAAGTAAGGGTGAGTTTTGAGAGGATATGAAAGAAGAAGAGTACATGAGATTAGCCATTAGATTGGCTAAAAGGGCCCGAGGCAAAACGAGCCCCAACCCCTTGGTAGGGGCTGTAGTAGTTAAAAGGGGTGAGATTGCTGGTAAGGGTTTCCACCAGAAAGCAGGAGAGCCCCATGCCGAGATTAATGCTCTGAATGATGCAGGTGAAAATGCCAGGGAAGGAGATCTATATATTAACCTTGAACCATGTAATCATTATGGAAGAACTCCTCCATGTACAAAAACGATTATTAATAGCGGAATTAAAAAGGTGTTTGTAGGTATAGAAGACCCAAACGAAGTTGTGGCAGGAAGGGGTCTTCAATGCCTGAAGGATAATGGAATATATGTGCAAACAGGCATACTAAGAGAGGAATGTCAGAGGTTAAACGAGACATACATAAAGTATATAACTGAAAAAATGCCATTTGTAATTCTCAAGTCAGCTGCCAGTTTAGATGGTAAGATTGCCACCAGGGTTGGAGATAGCAGATGGATTAGCAATGAAAAGTCCAGGGCTTTTTTACACAGGTTGCGGGACGAGGCAGACGGGATTTTGGTAGGGATTGGTACGATTATGGCAGACGATCCTAAACTTACTACCCGTTTAAATGGCAGGAAAGGTAAGGACCCTGTAAGGATAGTTGTTGACAGCAAGTTAAGGATAAAGCTTCGAGCAAAGGTTTTAAAGCCTGAATCCGAAGCCGGGACCATTATTGCTACCACTGAATTGGCGCCCAGGGAGAAGATAAAAAAATTAGAAGAACTGGGAGTAAGGGTACTTGTTGTCGGTTCCAAAGACAATAGAGTTGATTTAAGGGAGCTTATGTATGAGCTTGGCAAACTGGAGATTACAAGCCTTATTATTGAGGGTGGCGCTGAGGTAAATGCCTCTTCTCTTGGTAGCGGCATTGTAGATAAAGTTTTATTTTTTTATGCTCCTAAGATCATAGGGGGGGCAGATGCATTAGGCATGGTGGGTGGCGAAGGCGTTGAGAAACTCAACGATGCCATTAATCTAAAGAATGTCAGAGTTAGAAGATTGGGAGACGATATTTTAGTTGAAGGATACGTAAACAAAGATAAGCGTTCAGCAACCAGCGATCAGCTGTCAGCCTGAGACAAACGTGTGGGGTGAGTTAAAAAACTTAATCTAAAGCTTTCAGAGAAAATTAGATTATAAGTCTCTTAAGAGTTGAAACTGAAAACTGACCGCTGATAGCTGAATGCTTATAAGGGGTAATATGTTTACCGGATTGATAGAAGGTGTAGGTACAATAAAGAAAATCGGCAAAAAGGGCGGCTCTATGACTCTCTTTATAGAGAGCAACCTGG
This sequence comes from Thermodesulfobacteriota bacterium, assembly GCA_040757775.1. NCBI lineage: Bacteria > Pseudomonadati > Thermodesulfobacteriota > Thermodesulfobacteriota bacterium. Next base: position 77,449 of record JBFLWQ010000006.1, on the reverse strand, counting down.
ATTTGACTGAAACAAAGACCGGTGATAGTATCTCTGTGGATGGCGTTTGTCTGACTATTGTGGAAGTGATGTCAAAAGAATTCAGAGCGGAGGTTTCACCTGAGACCTTACAGAGAACAACTCTCAGGGAGATAAAGGAGGAACAGAAGGTAAATTTAGAGAGAGCCATGCGTATTTCAGATCGATTGGGCGGGCACCTTGTTTTGGGTCATGTTGATGGTATTGGAAAGATTAGGGAGGTTTCTAAAGATATAAATTCCACAAGGATGAAAATCTCGGCTTCTAAAGATATAATGAAGTATATAATTGAGAAGGGTTCTGTTGCCATCGATGGTATCAGTTTAACTGTGAATGAGTGTACAGATGATAATTTTGGTGTGAATATAATACCCCACACAGCGGGGCATACTACCTTAAGTGATAAAAAAGCTGGTGACAGTGTCAATATTGAGAATGATATAATCGGGAAGTATGTAGAAAGGTTCTTAGATAAAGGGTATGGCAAAAGAGAGGGAGACAGTAAAATTAACAGGGAGTTTCTTAGTAAACATGGTTTTACCTAGAAAATAGTTTATCTGGCACAAAATGTAGGGGTTTGATTTATCACAACAGCAGGCTTAACAGCAATCTTAAGCTTGCTATTGTAGCGGGCGTCATAAATGTTGCTCCTGCAAAGTAGGGGAGGGGGTCTTAAATGGCATTAAGCACAATCAAAGAAGCTATTGACGATGTAAAAAAGGGGAAGATGATAATCCTTGTTGATGATGAGGACCGTGAAAATGAAGGAGACCTGATGATAGCGGCGGAGAAAGTTACCCCTGATGCTGTCAACTTTATGGCAAGATATGGCAGGGGGCTTATATGTATGACCTTAACTGAAAAAAGGGCGAATGAATTACATCTCTCCCCTATGGTAACGGAGAACACCTCTACTTTTAATACTGCATTTACAATTTCTATTGAAGCGAGATGCGGGGTTACTACTGGTATTTCTGCTGCGGATAGGGCTAAGACAATTTTAACTGCTATAGACGAAAGGACAAAACCCCAGGATCTCGCCCGACCTGGTCATATTTTTCCTATAATTGCGAGAAATGGTGGGGTGCTGGTAAGAACAGGACAGACAGAAGGTTCAGTTGATTTGACCAGGCTTGCCGGCTTAATGCCGGCTGGTGTGATATGTGAGATAATGAAAGACGATGGAACCATGGCAAGGATGCCAGATTTAGAGATCTTTGCTGAAAAGCATGGTTTAAAAATTGTTACAATTGCCGATATAATTGAATATCGACTGCAAAACGAGAGTCTCGTTAGAAGGGTTGCAGAAACACGTATACCTACCCTGTATGGTGGGGAATTCAAGGCTATTGCATATGAAAATGACGTAGATAGTCACCAGCATCTTGCGCTGGTTAAAGGAGATATCAATCCCGAAGACGAGATTTTGGTAAGGGTTCATTCCGAGTGTTTAACAGGTGATGTCTTTGGTTCCCAGAGGTGTGACTGCGGGGAGCAACTCCATACTGCTATGAGGATGATTGAAGAGGAAGGCAAGGGTGTTATTGTTTATATGCATCAAGAGGGAAGGGGTATTGGGCTGATTAATAAGCTTCGGGCATATGAGCTTCAGGATCAAGGTCTGGATACTGTTCAGGCTAATGAACGACTTGGTTTTAAACCCGATCTTAGGGATTATGGTGTAGGGGCACAGATCCTTCGCGATCTGGGGGTAAGAAAGATGAAACAGATGACAAATAACCCTAAAAAGATTAAGGGGATAGAAGGATATGGGCTGGTAGTTACAGAGAGGGTGCCTATTGAGATTAAGCCTAATGATAACAACATTAAGTATTTGGAAACAAAGAAGAAGAAAATGGGGCATATGTTGAATATAAAATAGTAACTGCTCAGGCACAAGCTTGAGGCACAAAGGCAGAGAGTACCAAACGTTCAAACGTGTAAACGTTCTAACGTTCAAGCCTTTGTGCCTATGTGCCTTTGCAACTTTGTCCCTGCATTTTCTGCTTTGTGCCAACCTGAATGGTTAAGAGGAGGAAGAGATGTCACAGAAGATAATAGAAGGGAAAATAGATGCTCGTGGTCTGAAGTTTGGAATCGTAGTGAGCAGGTTTAATGATTTTATTAGTGAAAAATTGCTTGCTGGAGCATTGGACGCATTGATTAGATCTGGTGCAGATGAAGATGACATTGAAATAGTGAAGGTTCCTGGTTCATTTGAGATACCACTGGTTGCAAAAAAGTTGGCAAAATCTCAAAAGTACAATGCTGTTATATGTTTGGGTGCAGTTATCAGAGGTGCTACCCCTCACTTTGAATATATCAGTGCAGAAGTTACCAAAGGTATTGCCAATGTTTCTTTAGAGTGTGAAACCCCTATATCTCTGGGTGTAATTACTACAGATAATATAGAACAGGCAATAGAACGGGCAGGTTCAAAGTCAGGTAATAAAGGGTGGGATGCAGCTATTTCAGCCATAGAGATGGCAAATATTCTTAAAGAGTTATAGAAAAAAGGATTTGATGGGAAACAGGCGTAAATCCAGGGAATTAGCCCTCCAAATTCTCTATCAGATTGATATAAGCCGTGAGAATGCCAGGGATGCCTTAGACCTTTTCTGGCAGAATTTTAAGGGGTTGGAAAGGTCCAGGGAGTTCACTGAAAAATTGGTAGAGGGTGTCTATAATCATAAAGAGGAAATTGACAGGCTTATTGAGGAATGCTCGGAAAATTGGAGGCTAAAGAGGATGTCCAGGGTAGATAGGAGTATATTAAGACTGGCCATATTTGAACTCTTCTACTGTAAGGATGTCCCTGCCAAGGTTACCCTGAATGAGGCTATCGATTTGGGGAAAAAGTTCGGTTCGGAAAAATCAGGTTCATTTATAAATGGTATATTGGATAGGATATCAGCAGATATTGTTAAGGACAGAAACGATTCAAGAGAAACAGAATAAGTTTGGAGTTACAGACCTGCGTGGTGTACGGTCTCATTTATACATTTGATGATACTTTGAAGGTGGGATCCAGGCCCGAATATTCCCACAACCCCCATTTCTCTTAATATAGGTTCTTCTTTTGGCGGGATGATCCCTCCCACCAAAATAGGAATATTATCGACTCCTTGTTTACTCAAGGCTGACTTCACTTTTGAAAGAAGCGTTACTGCTCCACCTGCATGAATGCTTAGTCCGACAATATCCACCCCTTCTTCGACCGCCGCTTGACCTATTTCATTTGGGGTCAAATCGACTCCCAGATAAACCACTTCCATTCCAGCATCCATCAAGGCTTTTGCTAAAACGTTTATGCCTCTTAGGTGACCATCTAACCCAGGTTTTGCCAAAAGAATCCTGATATTTTTTTTCATATATCACCCTTTGTCAAATAATCTGCAAAACTTTTCCAGTTATTTTTATTCAGGTTACTATATTGATCCCTCTCTCCCAAGCCAGTCGAACCTCCCCAAGAGTTGCTAATGCCTTGTAAGCTTCCACCATCGGTCTCATAGTGTTATGGCCATTTTCGGTAACATGAGTTATCTCGTTCAATGCCCTTTCAAGCGATTTGTGGTCTCTCTTTCTTTTAATCTCGTGTAGAAATGCAATCTGTTTCTCTTCAAAATCGGGATCTATTTCAAAGAGGTCTAATTTATGCTCTTTTTGTTCGTCAAGAGTAAACGCGTTAAGCCCGACAATGACCTGTTTTTTATTTTCTATCCTTTTTTGTTTCTCATATGCCGCCGAGAGATAGGTATCTTGTATCCATTTCCATGCATTAACGGCACCTCCTCTTTGATCTACCTGCTCTATAATTTCAAAAGACTTTCTTTCCAGCTCATCAGTAATTGCTTCAATACAGTAAGATCCCCCCAGGGGATCTACCGTATTAGCAACGCCACTTTCGTGAGCTATAATTTGCTGAGTTCGCAGGGCAATCAAAGCAGCTTCGGGAGTTGGGGCACCAAACGCTTCATCATACGAATTCGTATGCAGAGAATTGCAACCTCCTAACACTGCGGCAAGTGCCTGTATGGTAGTTCTTATTATGTTGTTCAATGGTTGCTGTGCCAGCAAGGAACTACCGGCTGTCTGAACGTGATACCGCAAAAGCAAGCTCGTATCTTCTTTCGCATGAAATCTGTTCTTCATTATTTTAGCCCAGACCCTCCTCGCTGCCCTGAATTTAGCCACTTCTTCAAGGAAATCTGTCTCACAACTAAAAAAGAAACTTAGCCTTGGGGCAAATAAGTCGACATCCATACCCCTTTCAATGAAATCTTTCACATAGGCAATCCCGTCGGCAATGGTAAACCCAATTTCTTGTGCCGCTGTAGCGCCTCCTTCTCGGATATGATAGCCAACAATACTCAATGGATTCCATAAGGGTAGATGTTTCGTAGCGAACTCTACAGCGTCACCATGTATTTTCATTCGCAAGGGCAAGGGAGCCATCCTGAACCAGTTACACGAGTGAGAATTGTTGATACAATCGTTTTGGATCGTTCCTCTTAGTTTGTGGAGCTCGACACCACGATTCTCTGCCATTGCAATGTACATAGGAAATAAAAAGGGATGCGGAGTAATAAGACTGACAGAAACCTTCTCTATGTCGATTTCATCAAACAGATTCTCCATGTCTCTTAAGGTATCGATGGCTGTCCCGTTGACCCCTACCTGTCCCTGAGACATTTCTTCATCAGAATCCCTGATATTTAAAGTGGGGGGGTCGAAAACCGGATTTAACCCAGTCTCGCCGTGAGCAATAAGGTTCTTCAATATCTTGTTTGATTCTTTACCACCCATTGCTCCTGAAACAAGACGATGAGTCCAGAGTTGTCCGCGATAGCCGGTAGGCCTTATCCCTCTTGTAAAGGGATATTGGCCGGGGAAATTCAGGGCATCCAGATAGTCAAGATTCTTAATGTCTTCCGGGGTGTAAACCCTTCTTACATTGTCTATTGATGAAGTCGAGAAATTACTTTCTCGTTCCCCCATTTTTTCAAGGACAGGGTTTACACATTTTTTCTCCCATTTGATTCTTTCTTCTTCTATACGTTTTATATCCAGTTTAGCGCTCAATTACAACTCCTTCCTCCATTATTTCCTGCCTGAATATTTAGTCAGTTCAGAAGTTACCCTGATGTCCCAGTATCAAAATGACTTCTAACATAGTCCACTATTTCTGAAATCTTTGTTCCGGGGGTGAATATTCCTTTTATTCCAATTCCTTTCAATGTGGGTACAATTGGTGGGGGGATGATCCCGCCAATAATGACCTGGATATCCCGGATTGATTTCTCCTTAAGCAATTCCACCAATCTTGGCACAAGAATTTCAGGGGCACCATCCATAATTCGATAACCTATAAAGTCTACATCCTCCTGAATGGCAGATTCCACTATCTGAGAGGGAATCTGGAACCCCCCCAATATTACTTCTATACCTGCCTCCCTCAATCCCTTTCCCACTACATAGTAACCGGTAGAATGACCCGGACTATCAGAAACCAGTAGCACTCTGATCTTTTTATTACTCTCCAATCTCCACCTCCAAAGGTATTTTGAGCTTTTTAAACAGAGGGAAACCCAAGATTACCTACATACCAAAGTAACATCCCCATACATGGCTTAGATCTGCTTGGCCATAAACCTTTTCTCTTATCTTAACAATCTCCCCAATGCTCAGATATGCCTTAACAGCCTCTACCATAGGTTCTATTATATTTATTTTATTCCTGTATGCATCTTCCAGCAACTTCCTGGCTTTCTCTGCTTTTCCACGGTTTCTTTCCTTTTTAACCCGATTGAGCCTTTTTATCTGTTTGTCTCTCCATTTAGGGTCGTATCCCAGAATGTCCATATTCCCGAGATCAATTCCCTCTTCACCCTCTCTCGAAACAAATCTATTAACACCCACCATAGTCCTTTCGTTATTATCTATGGCCTTTTGCCTGAGATATCCAGACTCTTTGCCCTGATCAGCAATATACTTATATGCCTTCTGAGGCTGCATATCCTCTAACTCTTTCAGTATCTCAATTGCCTTTTGTTCAAGTTGATTGGTAAGGGATTCTATACAATATGACCCGCCTAAAGGATCAATAACGTTTGCCACACCGCTTTCATGGGCAATTATCTGTTGGGTACGCAGTGATAAGGTAGCCGAAGCCGTGGTGGGTGTAGCAAAGACCTCGTCAAAGGAGTTTACAGACATTGACTGAGCACCCCCCAGCACAGCGGCAAGGGCGTGGATGGTAGAGCGGATTATGTTATTAAGAGGCTGCTGGGCTGTCAGGTTAACTGATGTGGTCTGGGTGTGAAATCGCATAAGCCATGATCTGGGATCCTTGGCATTGAACTTTTCTTTAAGGGTTCTTGCCCATAACCTGCGCATTGCGCGGAATTTGGCTACTTCCTCAAGAAAGTCATTCTCAGAGCTGAGAAAGAAGGAAATCCTGGGGGCAATTTCATCAACATCTATATTCCTTGCGACTACAGATTGCAGGGTAAAACTTCCCATGTAAACCCCAAAAGCAATTTCCTGAGGGGCAGATATACCTTCATCCCTGATATTCCTCACAGAGATACTAGAATGGTTCCATCGCGGCAGATTCTTTGTGCAATACTCACTGATATCCACCGACCCATTCCCCCTCATTTGAGGGCCCTCACCAAAAGGGAAAACGCAGTTCTGAATAGTTCCAGACAGACTCTTAAAATCTACACCCTGCCTTACAGCTTCTGCCAGAATCATGGCAAAGACAGGCATTGAGAAGCCAATCTGGTTGATACTGATCTTAGACATATCTATTCCGTCAAAAAGGGTTTCAATGTCTGCCAGGGTATCAATCCATACACCGCCCTTTCCCAGGATACCAAAGCTCCGTTCGTCACTGGATTCATAATGCTGGTAGCCCATTCCACAGACACTAAATCCAGTCTGCCCTTGTTTAAATAGATACTTCAGCCTCTCGTTGGTCTCCTCAGCAGTTCCCAATCCTACTACCTGTCGTATAGTCCATTCTTTTGTCCTGTACCCTGTTGGGGTGATCCCCCTGGTAAAGGGGTACAAGCCGGGATAAGAGATATCTTCAACATAGTTATTATCTCTAATATCAAGGGGGGTGTAAATCGATTTTAAGGGGAGGCCTGAAAGGGTTTTCGCTTCTTTCTCTTCTATTGAAAATTTTTTTAATACTCTTTTAACATTGGCTTCATACTCCTTGTTCAAACGCTCGATCTCTTTCAATGTCTCTTTTCTAAACACTCTTCACCTCCAAATTTGATCTATATGGCAAGACCTTTGCACAATCTATCGAGAGATTTGAAGAAATAAACCCTGAGAGCAAATCCGCCTATGGCGGATCAAAAACCGCAAGTCGTAAATCGTAAATGGGTTTTATTCTATTACGACTCCCGACTTACGATTCATGACGCACGACTTACAACTTACGATTTTCAAGTTATGCAATGTATGGTAATTACAATATATGGTAATTTATTGTCAAGTAAAAAGGTGACTGGTGTTTACCGAGAAACCCAAGTGTTCTTTTTAGGTTGATTTTTTTTATCTATGTATGCTACTGTAAGCAAAGATTAGCAGAGGATTCTTTTTAACTTTTAAGCGGGAAGGAATAAGCCTCCTCAGTGGGTCGTTTTGGAGAGAAGATTGGATATAGCAAGAAAGATAAACAACACTGAAAACAATGTTGAGAAGCTAAAGAAGGAAGTGGAGTATGGATTGGCATTGAGGGAGATTACCAATCGCATCCACTCTGCCAAGAATATAAACGAGATTCTTGTTGATTTAAAGGATGACATGCTCAGATTGTTTGATGCAGACAGGATTACAATCTATGCAGTAGATGGGGTTAAAAAGGAACTCTATTCAAGATTTATGGTAGGAAGTGAAATAAAGGAGATCAGGGTGCCTGTTAGTCCTGAAAGCATTGCAGGTTACACAGCGTATTCCAAAGAACTTGTTAATATACCTGATGCATATGATGCAGAACAACTGAAAAGTATTAATTCCAGTCTTAGATTTGATAAGAGCTGGGATCAAAAGACGGGTTATAAAACTGTTCAGGTGTTAGCGTCTCCCATTATATTCGAGAGATACTTATTAGGGGTCATACAGTTAATTAACAAGAAGGATGGCACTGATTTTACTGGAGAAGATCAAAAATCCATTACTGAGATTGCAAAGATTTTGGGAATAGCCTTTTATAATCAGATCAAGATGAGCAAAAGGAGGCCTTCAAAATTCGATTACCTGGTAACCAACCATATTATTACTTCCAGGGAACTGGAGGAGGCTATAAAAGAAGCCAGGGAGCAAAGGGAAGAGATTGAAACGATATTGATGAGGAGATTCAAGGTTTCAAAGACAGATATTGGCAAATCACTGAGTGATTTTTATAAGTGCAGATTTGTTCAATTCGATGACAAGGCTGTTATACCCGGGGAACTGTTGGTAGGTTTGAAGGTTAGTTATTTGAAAAAAACCCTGTGGGTCCCATTAGAAAAAAACGGGGACAAGATAGTTATAGTTATCGACAATCCGGCTGACCTTCAGAGGACTGACTTTATAAAGGCAAAATTTGGAAAGAGAGATTGTGAATTCGTTGTTGCCTTGAAAGGGGATATAATAAGTTACCTAACCCTCTTTTTTGGTGAAGAGGCGAGTAGAGAGTCGATCTCTGACATATTGAGCAAACTCGATGACGAAGAAGAGGGGGGCGAATTTGATACTCTGGAACAACAGGTAAGCGAGGATGATAGCGCTATAGTCCAACTGGTTAACAAGGTGATAACCGATGCATACAATAGAAACGCCTCTGATATTCATGTTGAGACCTACCCGGGCAAGAACAATACAGAGATTAGGCTTAGGATAGATGGTATGTGTGTTCCTTACCAGACTATTCCCTACAGTCACAAAATGGCAGTTGTCTCCAGGATAAAGATCATGTCGCAGCTGGACATAGCTGAAAGGCGATTGCCTCAGGATGGCAAGATCAAATTCAAGGTGCGTGGGGGAAGGGATATAGAGTTAAGGGTGGCTACCCTTCCCACTAGCGGGGGAACAGAAGATGTAGTCATGAGAATTCTTGCTGCCAGTGAACCGATCCCATTGGATAAGTTGGGCATGTCTGATAGAAACCTCAATCTTTTTAAAGAGGTCGTACAAAAGCCGTATGGAATTGTTATGGTAGTGGGGCCTACAGGCTCCGGAAAGACGACTACTCTCCATTCGGCTTTAGGCTTTATCAACACGCCGGAGAGAAAGATATGGACAGCAGAAGACCCTGTTGAGATTACCCAGCATGGATTGAGACAGGTTCAGGTGCGCCCAAAGATTGGATTAAACTTTGCTGCCGCAATGAGGGCCTTTTTAAGGGCGGATCCGGATGTGATTATGGTCGGTGAGATGAGAGACGAAGAGACTGTTTCTACGGGTATTGAGGCATCTTTGACAGGACACCTTGTATTCAGTACGTTACACACCAACAGCGCCCCTGAGACCATCACAAGGCTTTTGGACATGGGAATGGATCCCTTTAACTTTGCCGATGCATTATTAGGGGTACTGGCTCAGAGACTCTTAAGAACACTTTGTAAAGATTGTAAAAAACCATATAACCCATCAGAGGAAGAGTTTAAGAACCTAGTAATGGAATATGGAGAGGAATATTTTAAAGATTTAGATATCTCTTATTCCCAGGATATGACCTTTTATAACCCGGTAGGATGTCCAGCCTGCAATAATACAGGCTATAAAGGAAGAATGGGGATACATGAGTTACTGATAGCCTCTGACGAAATCAAAGCCTTAATCCAAAACAAAGCACGGGTTGAACAGATACGGGAGCAAGCCATGAAAGAGAGTATGAGGACATTAAAGCAGGATGGGATCGAGAAGGCGATCAAGGGCGCTACCGATGTTAAACAGGTACGGGCTGTCTGTATAAAGTGAGTTTAGCTTCTACTCCTGCTTCCCACAAATAGAATGTCCCTTATTTCTATAACGTACCTTTTCCCAGATAAGTCCTTCCGGCAAGCAAAAACCACCCCCCGAATCCTAAAAGGAAGATGCCGCAGAAACGTATAATATGTTGATAGACTCTGTCTTTCAGGATTCTTTTGCCACGGCTTATGCCATAGGAGACTATGCTGTACCAGAGAAAATCGGCAGCAATATGACCCACAAAGAAAAATCCTACCCCCAGAACCCCCAGTTTTATGGCGGCAACCAGATATCCCAGTCCAATGGTAGCCCACCACAGTGTCCAGTAAGGGTTGGAAAGGCTGGCAAGAATGCCGGTAAGCACAGGATAAGAAGTTACCCCAGGCCCTGTCCCCTCCATATTAAAGGAGAGGCTTCCTGCCGTTCGGATCATCTGTACACCCATCCATATGAGGATGGCTCCGCCAACCAGGGCGATGATTCCCATAACCGAAGGTATCTTCAGAAATGGCCCCAACCCCAGAATGATAGCCACTACCAGAGCCAGTTCGAGAACAGCATGTCCAACCATGAGCAAAGGTCCAGCTGCAAAACCCCGATGCGCAGACTCGGCTATAGTTACCGTTAAAAGAGGGCCTGGCATGAGCGCACCTGAAAGCGCCAGGGTAAAAGACCCCCCAAAAACAATAGCCAGTTCAAGCGTCATAACTCCCCTTTTCTCGCCGGCCGAGATTGAACAGCCTCTTGGCATTATTATAGAATATCTTGTCCTCTATCTCCTTGCCCAACCCTAATTTTTTGATATAGTTTATCTCAGTCTGGAGGTCGTATGGGATATTTGGGGCATCACTACCGTATAGGATCCTATCCTGGAATTCAACGAGGCGTTCGGGGTTTATATCGTGAGGGAAAAACCCTGTAAGCATCATGGCAGTGTCAGTCCATATATTTTTATATTCTCTCATGAGGTCAAAGAATTTCTCAAATTCGTCTGCACCCAAATGTGGAAAGATGCATCGTAGATCAGGATACCTCTTCATTACTTTCTTAAATCGGTTGACTCCGGATATCTCACGGAAGTCAGAGTGCGGCAGGATAGGTCCTGTTCCTGCATGGATATTCAATATCTTGTCGTATTCAATTATCTTTTCGTAGAGGGGGAACATCCTCTCGTCGTCAGGGGGGATTTTGTTTACGTGACACTGTATCTTCACGCCGTAAAGGTTATAATCTACAAATGCTGTGTCGAGGAGGGCCAACAAGTTGTCGTCCTCAGGATGCGCTGTTGCGAATCCTATCAGATGTGGATACCTCTGGGTAAGGTTATAACTCCACTTATTGAGAGATGAAGAAATATCTGCTTTGTGTGAATAGTTGTAAAGCACCAGCCTCTCTGCACCCAAATCTGTGAGGAGTTCTATTACTTCGTCTGCAGTAACTTTATATTTGACTGGCCATGCACACTCATCAAACCATTTCCAGATAGAATTAAAGAGTGGTTCAGGAAAAAGATGCACATGGGAATCGATAAACCTGAATTTTGACATGTCCTATACCTCCACAGCTTTAAATATAAACATCATGTGCCCTGTTTTCCATCATTCTTACAGGGTGAACCCCTTCTCTTTCTGTCAGTTTGAGGAACCTTTTGATTATAGATTGCCCTAAATTCTCTATGCTTTTCTCGGAAAGGTTTATAGTGTCTAACTTACCTGCAATCCTATATGTATCAATGATACTAATCGTATATTGAGAACAGGTAATGGCTCATTTCTTTATCCTTTCAACAGCGTCCGGTTTGAAAGCATCAGAGAGGGGAAGGGAAAGCTTTATTTCCGGCTCATAACGTAAGTATGTAGGAATTGGATAGCGTATTCCCTGCTGATGTGTTTTCTCCAGTCCATACACCAATTCGGGTAGTTTTGCTCCCGGAGTTGCCATAACCATTTCATGATCCTGACAACCAGCCCAAACCCGGTCACCATTGCCGGGCACCACCACTTTTGGTGCATTGTCCAGATACGAACCCAGCACACCTTCCGTACAGGAAGCGGCCCTGCCTGAAAAGCTGCTCTCGATTGGCTTCCCACTTCGGTGTGTGACCCCATGTATTAGACGCATCAACTGTGCCGGGTTCACATAAATCAGAACCACATCAGGCTCGATTTTTGTCCACTCAAGCGGGGAGTATACTACTATTAAATTTCCCCCTATTTCAAGCTGCCGAAACCCGGCCAACAATTCACGCGCCGCTCTTTCATCTGCAGCATAGTTCATATATGTCAAAAAATTGATTGCTCCGGAATCATCAACAACTCTATCCCAGCCGTAGGTATGAGCAGCTATAGCACATCCTACATCATCTTTACCGAAGGCTATTGTCCACCCATAACGTCTGGCAATAGCCGTACCCTGACATGGAGCCATTCGGACATTAAGGTCTTTGGAAGGTCTTCTGGCAGAGGCAGGAATTTGAGCCTCCTCATTTAAAAATTTTACTGCTACGGGGAATGTTGCCGGGTTGATAAATGTTCTTATTTTCTTACCCATCTGAAGCCATTTTTCCATTATAATACCTCCTGATCTTTGATTTCTCTGTTTTGCACTACCTCATCTTACGGATGCGTACCTCGATCTCTTTGATATCATTCAGTAAATCCACTATTTTTGATGTATCAGTTTCACCGTAGTGATACGGGTAGAGGACCTTCTGCTTAATAGCCTTTGCTGCATCGGCTACCATCTCTGGCGTCATAGTATAGGGCAGGTTCATCGGTAAGAATGCTATATCGATATTCTTCAGGGTTTTCATTTCTGGAGTGTTTTCAGTATCACCAGCCACATACACCCTCTTGTCACCAAAGGTGATTACGTATCCGTTTCCCACCCCCTTTGGATGAAAGGGGTGCCCATCACTGCGCATGTGAGCGATATTGTAAGCAGGCACAGCCTCTATTTTCAATCCCAGAACGGTTTTGGCATCCCCGTTATGCATGACAATGCCACCTTTTATGCGGCCTGCACAAGCCTCTGTTAATACCAGCATAGTATTCCTGGTTTGCAGAATCTCGATCGCCTTCAGATCAAAGTGGTCAGGGTGCTCGTGGGTTAACAGAATAATATCCGCCTTCGGCAGCTTTGTGTAATCGGCCAGACTGCTCCACGGATCAACATGGATCACCTTCCCGCCAAAGGTAAACATGAGCGTACTGTGACCGATGAAGGTGATCTTCAGATTGTCAGCGGCTGTTTTGATGGTATCGGTTTCAAATTCTTTGGCATCCGCTGTAAGGGTAAAAAATGCGACTAAAAAAGTGACCAGTAAGAGTAATATTTTCATAAGCCACCCTCCCTCTTGACCCCTCTTGAACTGCAGCCGCTGACCATCTTATGGCCGCATCTTCACATGAAGGATCTAAGCCTGACATACAGGCAAAGAATTTAGCAGCCCTTCGTCACTCTCCACCTGAAGAGGTTCGAAGATACTTTTGACGTAACTGGTATCTTTGTATCCTACCTGTTCCTGCAGTTTTCGGTAAGCTTTCGGTAAAATCTACCGATTGCGGGACAGCATGGTCGGGAAGGTTTTCCCGGCAAAGGGCAATAATCTCTTCTTCAGTGACATCCCCATCCTTTTTTATCACTACCGCCTTGACTGCCTCTCCCAGTTCTTCATCCGGTACACCGATCACTGCCACTTCAAGAACCTGTGGGTGTTGCAAGATGATTTCTTCTATTTCTAAAGGCAGGACCACCTTCCCCTGCGTAGTAATGCTATCCTTCTTTCTGCCAGCAAGATAGATATATCCCTCTTCATCTACCGAGGCCAGATCACCAGTGTAAATATAGCCTCCTTTTATAGTTTGTTCTGTAGCCTCAGGCGCATTCCAATAACCTTTCATCATATTATGACCCTTAACAATAATCTCCCCAACCTGACCTGGTTGAACATCCATTCCCTGATCATCTATCACCCTTGCCTCAACCCATAAGGGTTCACGACCACAAGACCTTACCCTGTTTACTTTCTCTGGGGGACCTTCGAAGACAAAGTCCTCAGGGGGGAGAAAAGAGATAAACCCTATTTCACTGAGACCATACCCTACTATGAAGATATTCCCAAATAGCTCTACCGCTCTTCGCCACACCTCTGGAGGATAATATCCAAAGATAAATATATGGCGCAAGCTTGAGTAATTATATTTACCGAGGTCAGGGTAATCTATAATCGGTTGAAAAAACGCTGTAGCCCCAAAAATGTTAGTTACCCGTTCTTTCTCAATGATCTCGAGCAGAGTCTGTGGAGAGAGATTGGGTGGTATGACCAGGGGACACCGCATATGGAAGGAGAGAATGGATACCCTCGGAATCATGTAAGCTACAAAAAGAGGAGTAGCAGCAAGGAAAACGCCTCCGGCACTCATATCATAGTTCAGTACATCTAAATCCATCAGGGCTGTAGCAAATAGGCTTTTATACGTGTGCATCGCCTGTTTCGACAGGCCGGTGGTCCCACTCGTATTGGCAAAGTAGAGCAAATCGTTTTCATTAATCTCAATGTCTGGCTCAGGAGAGGAAGATGTGGATATGAGATCCTCATAACCCACGAAACCCTTGTCTGATGGGCCAAGGATAATATACTCTTTTACACTCTTGAGCGCAGGACGCAGTGATTCTACCAGATTACGATATTTATGACTGCAGAGTACGACTTTTGCCTTGCCATTGCCGATGAGATGAGAAAAATCTCTCTGGGAAAAAGTTGTATTTAATGCAGATGTGGCTATCCCTGCCTTTGCTCCTGCCCAAAACATCTCCATCTGCTGAATGCAATCATCAGCAATCATAGCTACCCAATCCCCCTTCCTTAACCCCATATTGATCAAGGCGTTTGCAAGGCTGTTAGCACGGTCATTAAATTCCTTGTAGGTATACCTTGTGTCTCCAAAAATTACCGCAGTCTTATCAGGATGCCTTTTAGCGTTGCTCTTGAGTATCCCTGCTATCATGATTTTCCCTCCTGTAGTTGCGCTATGTGTATCAGGTGCTTTATTTCCCCAATTTAATATTTAACAATCTCTTCTGTGTCAAAATTGCGCGTCGACTTGCCCCCTGATTTTTCAAAATCCTCAATCCATTTCATGACTCGATCTTTGCCATAGGCCTTTTCCCATGCGGCATGAATGATATCCACAGGTATATCCGGATATGCCCCGTGGAATTCCAAATACTCCATGAACTGTTTCTTCTCCATATTATAGGGGTGGAAAATTGAATCTTCCCGACCGTTGAATTCAAGGGGGATAACCTTGTGTCTCCTGCAAAGCTCAATATTAAACGCCGGCGTTGCCTTTACCCATTTACCTTCCAGATAAAATTCTGTAAATCCATGATAGACAAAAAGGTCACAACCCATATATTCAATAAGCTGTTTGGTGGCAAGGTGATTTCTGACGGTAGCAAACCCAATCCGGGAGGGGATACCGCATGCCCTGCCGAGAGCACAGAGGAGCGACGCCTTACTGACACAATATCCACGTCCGTTCTTCAGTACATTGCTTGCCTGGTAATACTCTGGAAGAAAAAAAGGAACATATGGATCATACCAGATACCGTCTCGAACTCTGTAGTAGAGTTTTACGGCCTTCGATACCGGGTCTTTATCCTCACTGCCTACTATATGCATTGCATATCCGATAATTTCTTTATGGTCACTGTCAATAATGGCCGTTGGAGAAAGATACTTTTCATCCATATGATCCATCATGCTTACCCCCTTATTAACGTGTTGTCAAAGTTGAATAACTGTGTTTAGTTTAAAGACAAAGAATCTAAGTGTGTTGGATAAAAACCTCTCGCCATAAACACTCGATGTTAAATCCTTCCATGTTATTCCCAGTATCCTCTCAATATCTTTTTCAAGCCATTCCCTGACTGTCCTGGGAAATTTTTCAAAATTCGTTGCATCGTCCAGGTTGCAGAGCCCGGTAATTTTTTTTTCAATTTCTTCCCTTGACCTTTCGTCAAGTTTATCGATTCTTTCTTTAATCTGATAAGGCAGATTTTCAATTTCTTTCCTCTGTTCCATTGACAGGTTATTAATCCTGTCGAATATTTCATCTGTTTGTTTTTGTTCTTTTTTCATCTCTGTGCCTCCTTTTACTCCAATTTTGCGAACAAAAAACCCGCGCTCATTTTTAGAAACGGGGTTTGCATCTCACCTAAATCATTTTTATACCCTCTTTTATTTGAAAAGGGTACGGAATTATTCCCTGACATTATATAATAGATGAGAATTTTCAATTTTGTCATTTCGAAGAGCGACAGCGACGAGAAGTCTTAATGCTTTTAATCTGTTCAAGATTTCTCCCCGAACCTGCCCCGAGCAAAGTAACAAGATTCCTCATCCGCCAGAGGCGGATTCGGAATGACAAGCGAGGGGTTCGAAATGACACTGTTGGCAGTTTTTCAAAGCTAATCTATTAGCTTTTTACCAAAAGTAGCCCTGAAAAGTCAAGGAAAGAGATACTTGACAATTCTACCTTCTTGAAATAGTGTTATTTTACTCAGCGAGAGGCGGTGAGTAGAGGCTGGTATGAATTTTTTTCTGGTGATAATTCTTGCCATTTTAGTTGGCAACTACCTTTTGGGTTTGATCGTTGATACATTGAATGTGCGGCACGTGAGAACAGATTTACCTGAAGAGTTTAACGGCTATTATGATGCCGGGGAGTACAAGAAATCCCAGGAATATCTCAGAGAAAATACCCGGTTTGGAATAATCAGTAATACCATTGTTACGCCGATTAGCATTGCCTTTATACTCCTTGGAGGGTTCGATATTGTTGATCAGTTCGCGCGAGGCTTCAGGCTGGGGAGTATCCTAACAGGCTTGATTTTTACGGGGACACTTTTGTTAGCTTCCCAGATACTCTTCATCCCTTTTTCCATCTATGGTACCTTTGTCATTGAAGAAAAGTACGGTTTCAACAGAACAACGCCGAAAACATTTATTCTGGATATCCTGAAAAGCTGGCTTTTGGTTGCAATGATTGGCGGAATAATTTTCTCATCTGTTTTGTGGCTTTTTGAAAAGGCAGGACCACCTGCCTGGTTCTATTGCTGGATTGCTGTAACGGTATTCCAGATATTTCTCATTTTTATTGCGCCAGTTACTATTATGCCTCTTTTCAACAAATTTATCCTGCTGGAGGATAGCCCACTCAAAAACGCGATTGAAGAATATGCCAGATCACAACACTTCAGAATCAAAGGTGTTTTTACGATGGATGCATCAAAACGCTCTGCCAAATCAAATGCCTTTTTTACCGGTTTTGGAAGATTTCGCAGGGTCGTTCTGTTTGATACCCTTGTTGAAAAGCATACGGTAGAAGAGCTTGTTTCCATTCTAGCTCATGAAATCGGTCATTACAAGAAGAGACACATACTGAAGTCTATCGGTATTTCTATCCTGACAACTGCCCTGATGTTCTTTATTCTATCTCTGTTTATCAATAACAGAGAACTATTTGCAGCGTTTAAGATGCAGGGGGTTTCAATCTATGGGAGTATCTTCTTTTTCGGCTTTCTCTATCACCCTATAGAGATGATTCTCTCCATTTTCGGGAACATGCTGTCCCGAATCCACGAATACCAGGCAGATGCATATGCCGTGAAAACCTATAACAGACCTCAATCTACTATTACAGCCTTAAAAAAACTGAGTGTTGAAAATCTCTCAAACCTGACCCCCCACCCCCTCAAGGTATTCCTGAGTTACAGTCATCCCCCTGTTCTTGAACGAATCCAGGCTATCAGGGAACTCCATCCAAACGTCCACCAATAGTATGATGTGACTTCAGTTACGAGAAGATGCTCTCGTTTAGATGTCAGGACAGGAGAGGTAAGTATGGATTTTCAGAGTTAAACTTGACAAATTCATCTTTTTTTAATAGTCTTTTCTTGTATTGACAATATGCTCCCTGAGAAGAGGAGGAAAAAATATGGCTGATGATAAAAGCGATGAAGTATCAAGATGGAGGCCACACCACATCTATTGTGAGCCATTTATGGCTGGTAGCTTCCCTGACAGAGGAGAGAGATTTGACCGAATCGGGAACAAAATTAGAGAGACTATGCAATCGGGTACTGATACGATAATAGAGATTATCGAGGGTGTTGATGAACTGTGCCAAACGTGTCCCCTCTGCAACAACAATCGCTGCCAGAGCCCCAATGGTGACGAGGATGCAGTTAGAAAGTGGGATACTATAGTTCTTAAAGGGTTGGGGGTATCTTATGGAGAGAAGAGGACTGCCCGGGAGTTTCGTTCTCTGATAAAACAGAAAGCACCGTTGGATTTTTGTCGAACCAGGTGCCCCTGGAAGGATGCCTGCACTGTTTTCGATTGAACATCCAAGAGCCTCGAAAAAGTAGGAGGCTACAATCTCACACAGATACCCTTTTCTCTCAGATATTCCTTTGCCTCACGAATAGTATATTCTCTGTAATGGAAGATGGAAGCGGCCAAGACTGCGTCAGCATTCCCACCCATAAGTGCCTCAAATAGGTGTTCCAGTGTGCCAGCCCCTCCAGAGGCTATTATCGGGATGCCTGTAAGGTCAGAGACAGCTCTTGTTAGTTCAATATCATAACCATTTTTGGTGCCATCACAGTCCATGCTGGTAAGCAGTATTTCCCCTGCCCCCATCTCCTCCATTTTTTTTGCCCATTCCAGTGCATCTATGCCTGTTGGCCTTCTGCCGCCATGTGTGTATACCTCCCATCCCCCGTTTCCTGTCCTCTTTGCATCTACTGCCACAACAATGCACTGGCTTCCGAACATTTCAGCTGCCTCTCCAACAAAGTCAGGGTTATTCACGGCAGCGGTATTTATAGAGACCTTGTCTGCACCGGCATTGAGCAGGTTACGTATATCCTCAATGTCACGGATTCCACCACCAACGGTAAGGGGCATAAATATCTCTTCTGCTGTCCTCTCAACTACAGTGAGTATTATATCCCGCTTCTCATGAGAGGCGGTGATATCCAGAAAGGTGAGTTCATCTGCTCCCTGCTGGTCATACACCCTGGCATTTTCCACAGGATCGCCTGCATCTCTGAGACTAATGAAGTTTATCCCCTTAACTACGCGTCCATCCTTGACGTCCAGACAGGGTATTATCCTTTTAGCTAACATCAGTAACCTCTTATACCGTAAGCCGTAAATATAGTAGGGGTGATCCGTCGGATCACCCCTACTCACGGGTTAATCTTATCGCATCTTCCAATCTGAGTGAGTTCGTATATATTGCCCTTCCAACTATAACCCCGGAAACCCCATATTTTTCTATCTTCATAAGCTCGTCAATATCACTGATAGTATTCACTCCACCTGAAGCTATAACGGGAATGGCAACAGATTGAGCCAGCTTCTTTGTGCTTTCTATATTTGGACCTGTCTGCATTCCGTCCCTTTTAATATCAGTGAAAATAAATGCTGCAACGCCAAAACCTTCAACTTCTTTTGCTGCATCTACTGCCTTCTTTTCAGTAACCTCTGTCCAACCCCTGATAGCGACCCTTCCGTCCTTTGCATCAATGCCCACCAGGATTTTCCCAGGGTACAGTTGACAGGCCTGTTTTATCAAATCCGGGGCTTCAAGTGCTATCGTCCCCATGATAACCCTGTTCACACCAACTGAGATGTACTGATTAATGGCAGCCAGGTCTCTTATTCCACCACCAAGCTGGATGGGAATGTTTATTGATTTAACTATCTTACCTATGACCTCTCTGTTCTTTGGAGTGCCTGCAATGGATCCATCCAGATCTACAACATGTATTAATTCAGCTCCCTTATCTTCCCATCTCATAGCTATCTCAGAAGGATCATTGGAAAAGACAGTGACTTTATCCATCTGACCCTGCATAAGGCGAACGCATTTTCCCTCTTTTAAATCAATGGCAGGTATAATAATCATAAAAATTTAACCCATGCTATTTTCTTCTTAATCCGGGGAATTTTTTTAATACATCTTCAACTGCCTGTTCTGCCAGCTCATCCGCAGTTAACCACTTGCTTCCTATTTTGAGAAATGCATACAATTTGAGTACATTTTCACTGAGAGATTTTTGGGTTTCGTCAAAGGAACCTTCCCAGATACTTTTATCCTCTTTTAGGCTGATGAGGTGCACTTCGAATGCTATTGATGCCGGCCTGCTGACTGAATAAGCATATCCTTCACGCTCCTGGTAACGAAATACAAAACCTGCTAAAACTGCATCTGCATTGAGCTCTTTTCCAACCTGGACCGCCATTTTAAGATGGGATGCTTTTAAATCATCATATAACGCCTTGGAAATAGCCCCCCCTGCCTGATCCATGGGTAACACTCTATAGACCTCTAAGGCATTTAGCCTCTGATAGAAAAGGTTGGCAAGCCTTTTTTCAGCATTTGGCAGAATCTCCCCGCTTCTGAATAGGTTTCCACATATCGGGCAGCTGACAACCCCCCTATTTTTTGTTTCTTTCACTATTGTTTGAAATGGTATTATGGCAATTGTATTAATGCCAGCGATCTTTTCAACAGCAGGTTGAGGTGCCCTTGCAGCTTTCAATTGTGCACACCCCATCATTATAAGGCTTATCCAGATAATCATTAATTTTATGAAAGGCAATATACACCTTTTGTTCATGTCTATCATGCCCGTTTCACACGGGAGTCCCATCTATTTTAATTTACTGAAGTTTTTCAAAATCTGTAACCCCAATTTTTGGCTCTTTTCCGGGTGGAACTGCATGGCAATGATGTTATCCTTCCAGATGCTGGATGTGAACTCGATTCCATGAGTTGTTGTGGTTGATATTATATTCTCATCTTCGGGAACAACGTAGAACGAGTGGACAAAATAAAAATATGAGGCGTTGTCTATGTGTTCGTACACAGGAGCCCTTTTCCTGAATTTCAAAGAATTCCATCCCATATGAGGGACCTTTAATCGTGCCCTTTGCTCCGGGTTATTACTGTCCTCTACTGGAAGATTGGCGGGAAGCCGTATTACCCTTCCTTTAATGATGTCCAGCCCCCCTGGGTTACCAAACTCTTCGCTTTCTGTGAATAAAATCTGCAGCCCCAGACATATTCCCAGAAAAGGTTTGCCTGCTTCGATAGCTCTGTATATGGAATCCACAAGACTCAGCTTTTCCAGATTGTTCATGCATTTTGCAAACGCTCCCACACCCGGCAATATGACTGAAGAGGCATCTGAAATCTGCCCTGGAGTATTGGCTATGATTGCCCTGCTGCCAATCTTTTCCAATGCCT
This sequence comes from Thermodesulfobacteriota bacterium, assembly GCA_040757775.1. NCBI lineage: Bacteria > Pseudomonadati > Thermodesulfobacteriota > Thermodesulfobacteriota bacterium. The sequence goes on along the minus strand of JBFLWQ010000006.1, from coordinate 56,135 downwards.
TTTGGACACTTCTCAGGTTTCCCATCCCATAATCTACTACAGCAGTAAAACCCTTCGCCATTTATAACTTGCCTTTCGTGGACATCACCCCTTCTATTCTCCTGTCAATTGCGGTGGCTTTATCTAATGCTCTGCCAAATGCCTTAAAGACAGCTTCAATTGTATGATGGGTGTCCTTACCGTACATAACATTGATATGTAAGGTTATTCCGGCGCTGCTGCTGAATGCCCTGAAAAATTCCCATATCAATTCTGCGTCAAATTCACCTGTTTTACCTTTCTTCAGTTTACTGTTATAGACCAGAAAAGGCCTGTCCGAGATATCCAGCACAACTGATGCCATAGCCTCAACCATGGGTACCGATGCCTCACCGTATCTTACAATTCCATCCTTTTTCCCCAATGCCTGCTTAAATCCTTCACCCAGGCATATACCCACATCCTCTACGGTGTGATGTAAATCTACAGAGGTGTCGCCCCTGGCATTAATCTTTAAATCAAAGAAACCATGTTTAGCCATCAAAGACAACATGTGATCCATAAAGGGGACAGAGGTATCTACATCATATCGCCCCGAACCATCGATATTGAGATCTACCTTAATATCAGTCTCGGAAGTTTTTCTTTGAATCTTGGCTTTTCTTTTCATAGCTGCCCTCTATTTAAGTGCCATTGTTTAAAAGGGAATTCCTTTGAGCAACAGCACGTTTATATGGTTTTTCTAGAGTCTTTAAGTTAGAATATCAACGCCCTGTTGTCATGTCAAGAAATTTATATTTGTGATGAAAGGGATGCAGAATATAGGAATCAGGTTGGGTACCTGTTAATATATATTGATGAACCTCAGTTATTTTGCTACTATATCACAAACCAACCCTCTGCTTGGTTCTCAGGAGTTCTAAATGGCTGTTCATATAATTATCGACGGATACAATTTGATTAAGCGGTCCCCGGTCTTGAGCAGATTGGACCACATGGATATAGAGAAGGGGCGGAATGAGTTAATCAGCAGACTGGTTGCCTATAAGAAGGTAAAGAACCACGGGATTACCGTGGTTTTTGACGGCTGTAAGGGGGGTGGTATTAAACAGGAGAGAACCAGGGACAGAGGGATAAATATTATATTTTCCAAAAAAGGCGAAGAAGCAGATGAAGTGATAAAGAGGGTTGTTAAGGTTGCAAGGGAAAAGGTGGTTGTGGTAACCTCTGACCGTCAGATAGTCGATTTTTCTGAAAGGCGAGGTGCCGCTGTTATACCTTCTGGCGAATTTGAGATGAGGATGGAGATGGCGGTCTTTGCCAGAGAGAAGGGGTACAATGACGAGCTTGATGATGAACCCGTTAATGAGGCTATTCACACTCAAAAGAAAGGGCCATCAAAAAAGCTTCCCAAGACACAGCGCAGAGCTATGATAAAGATCAAAAAACTCTAGGAAGACCAGATAGTTTTTAAGATAATACCTTTTCCTTAAGGGGAACTACTATCTCCTCTGCCTGTTTAACGATACGGTTAATGAGTTCCTTACAGGTCGGGATATCGTTGATAACCCCGGCGACTTGCCCACAGGCAATGGATCCCCACTCTAAGTCACCTTCATAAAAAGCCTTTCTGAATCTGCCTCTGGCGTGCTGCATCATCTCCCAGGGAGAGACATTACTTTCTTTCATCTCCAGAAGACTCTGGGAAAACTTGTTCTTCAGTACCCTGCAGCGTATACCGGTCAGGTTATCTGTAACTACGGTATCTTCTTCCCCGGAACGGGTTATCCATTCCTTAACATGCTGGGGGATAGGGCATTCCTGGGTAGCTATGAATCTGCTTCCCATAGAAATTCCTTCAGCTCCCAGTGCCATAGCGGCAATAAGCCCTTTTCCATCGCCAAATCCGCCAGCGGCTATTACAGGTATCTTGACCCTTTCCGCAACCATTCTCACTAATACGGAACTGGCAACAAAGCCTGTATGACCACCCCCTTCGGTTCCCTGAACAATAACGATGTCGGCACCATCTTGCTCCGCTTTAATAGCATGTCTGACTGCCCCCATAGTGGGAAGGTTTATTATATTATGGGGTTTTGTCTTTTCTATAATCCTCTTTGGATTTCCCTTGCCATAACTGACTACCGGCACCTTTTCTTCTATTATGATGTCTAGGAGATCTTCCAGTGCGGGGTTCTCCGGCATAAAATTAACACCAAAGGGCTTCCGGGTAAGCTTTTTTGTCTCTCTTATGTTTTCTTTGAGTTCCTCGGGCTGCATAAAGGATGATCCCAGTATCCCAAGTCCCCCTGCATTGGAAACCGCAGCTACAAGTGGAGGGAGAGAAACCCACGCCATTGCCCCCTGGATTATAGGATATTTTATTCCCAAGAGTTCTGTGACCCTCGTCTTCATTTAAACCTCCTGATTTTTAATGGTCGGGACAGGGGGATTTGAACCCCCGACCCCTGCGTCCCGAACGCAGTGCTCTACCGGGCTGAGCCATGTCCCGTCCTTGTTATTTCAGTGAGAGCTTTGAAGAAGTACCCCCTTTCTCTTCAGTATACCTGTCTGTGTGCATCGCACAGGCAGGCATTTTTTGACCCATCTAAGCTCGCTCCATTGAAAATTTACAAACTCCCCGCCTCTGGCGGGTCAAACATGTGAATTTTCTATCTGCCTCTGGCGGACTAAGAAAGGTTCCCCAAAAAATCTATGAATTCGCTCTCAGGGGACTTCTTCAAAGCTCTCTCAGTATAAACAAATTAATTGAGAAATCGCAATCCTATGCATCTTAACATAATCCTGAAGACGTTTGTCAAGATTTAATTCCCTTTTTTCTTAATCTGGCAGCAAAGAAGCCGTCCATGTCGTGGAGGTGAGGATAGGATTTAAAGAACCCCCGATTGTCGACCAGAGAACAACAACTGGCTGGAAGAACCTCTGAAATGCTGTCCAAAGCAAACTCTGGGTGATTTGCAAGAAAATCATCAATAACCTCCTCGTTCTCTTCAGGAGTAACAGTACAAGTGCTGTAAACCATTAAGCCATCTTCCTTCAGGTAATATGCCAGATTATTCAAAATGCCTGATTGAAGCCTTTTAAGAGGGGCAATCTCTTCTTCTCTTTTCTTCCATTTGCTGTCAGGGTTCCTTCTAAACACTCCCATACCAGAACATGGAGCATCAACCAGGATTCTATCAAATTTCTCTGAAAATCCCAGTGGGAGCAAGGCATCTTTTTTGAAGGCTTTCACATTGGTAATCCCCAGCCTTTTACAGTTCTCCTCAAGAAGGGCAAGCCTGGAGGAGTTGATATCAAGGGCAAATATCTCACCTCTGTTTTCCATCAGTTGTGCCATATGGGTGGTCTTGCCACCCGGTGCGGAGCAGGCATCGAGCACCCTCTCTTCTGGTTTGGGAGCTATGATATAAGCCACCAACTGGGATGCCTCATCCTGAACCTGAAACAAACCCTTTTCAAAGGAAGAAATTGCTGTAATGTCAGAAGCGCCTCTAACCTGTAGCCCTTCAGAGGAGCATGGGGTTAAAGATACCTCTTTTACATTCATTTCCAGCGCATGGAACAGTTCTTGTCTTGATGTCTTTAATGTGTTGGTTCTGATCGTAAGGGGCGGGGTCTCATTATTGCTCTGGCAGAGATCGATAGTAGCTTCTACCCCAAAGGTCTTTACCCACCTCTTCACAATCCAGAGGGGATGGGAATATACCACAGATATGTGGAATTCGGGACCTCTTTCAATATCAGGGTACTCTATTTTATCCCGTTCCCTGTCAACTGCTCGAAGATTGGCATTTACAAATCCTACTTTACCCTTATGCCCGTAAAGTTCTGTCAGGTTAGCCGATTCATTAACTGCTGCAAAAGGGGGCACTTTGGTTAAAAAAAGTAGCTGATAAACCCCAAGCCTCATTATATTTAATATCCGGGAATCCAGTTTATTGAGGGGGATATTAGAAAACCGGTTTATAATCCAGTCAATCTTTCCTTGCCATCGAAGGGTGCCGTACACCAGTTCCGTAATGAAGGCTTTGTCTAAAGTGGTGAGGAGATTATTCTTTCTAACTACAATATCCAGGGAGATATCCGCGTATGCCCCCTGGGTGTCCACCTTCTCCAATATCTCCAATGCTATCTGCCGGGCTGACTTTATCTTTTCCCCCTGTAAATGATTTACCTTAAAAATAACCTCATTGCCTGTTTAACCTCATCCATGTCCACCTGAGTGTTGAAACAGGGCCCATAAGGTCGTTTGTTTAGTATACCATAAACCGGTATAGGGTAACTGTCTTGAATACCACTGGTAAGATCTCTCTCGCAGGCTGTAGCAATAATTAATTCTGGTTTGTTTTCTACTACAATCCTTCTGGCAATGGTTCCTCCCGTGGCTACAGAGAGTTTTACATCATTCTCATCAGCCAATTCCACTAACTCCTTGATTTCACACCTTCCACACCTTTCACAGTTTCTTACATTTCCTGTAATCCTTACCTTACATTCATTGTCCTGAAGACAATGTGGCATCAATAGCAGCAACCTTTCCGGTTTTACCTTAAAGGGCATGGAGAGAACAAGTTGATTATTTATCTCAACAAAAGACTGCTGAATCCTTTCCTTTGGTATTCCTAAAAGTCTGCCCAGAAATACCATTAATGGAAATACTATATGTACTACCGCCCCTCTTAATTCATGAGAAAGAAATATTTCTTTCTCCATGACCACAGTTGAGATTAAGAGCACTATACCGGCTATTATTACCAGGACGATACCTGCCAAAATACCTCCATAAATCAAAGGCAAACCGTGGTAGATATTGACCAGCCCTATATACGGCACCCACCAAAGAAAAAAGGCTACGGCAAGCACAATCAGGCAGGAAAATGCCAGTAGACCTACAAATATCGGTTTCTGAGACTTGACTGCCTTTTTAACATCCTGTGATAAGTTTGAATCCATCTTCACCTTAAGGTAGTACCCATGCTGATTTTGTATTTGTGCCCTCTGAGAAAATCAGCTATCCCCATTTTTTTATGACCCTGCAGCTGTACCTCTGTTATTAAAAGAACCCCTTTACCAGTAGAAACCTTTATTCCTTTTTCATTCATCTCTGTAATGGTTCCCGGGGTATTATCCTCTGAATCTTCTCCCAGTGCAATACCCTTAAAGATCTTGAGTATCTTATCCTGGAGATGGGTAAAGGCACCAGGCCAGGGGGTGAGACCTTTTATCAGGTTCGATATCCGAACTGCCTCCTTTCCCCAATCTATTAACCCATCTCCCTTTTTTAACATGGGAGCTATGGTTGCCTTGGAATGATTCTGGGGAACGGGAGTTATGCTACCTTCTTTTAACCTGTGGAGGGTTTCCAGTAACAATTTTGCCCCTGTTTTTGCCAATTTATCATGGAGGTTCTCGGCAGTATCCTCCTCCTCTACCCCCACTTCCTGTTGAAGCAAGATGTCTCCTGTGTCTAATCCCTCATCCATAAGCATGGTAGTTACACCTGTCACCTTTTCCCCGTTTATAACAGCCCAGTTAATGGGGGCGGCTCCCCTGTATCTGGGAAGGAGAGATGCATGTAGATTGACACAACCAAATCGCGGGATTTTAAGGATTTCTTTTGATAGAATCTGCCCAAATGCTACCACAACAATTACATCCGGGTTTAATTCTTTCAATTTTGAAATAAAGGGATCGTCTATTATTTTTTCAGGCTGAAATACGGTGATACAATGACGCTCTGCCGTTTCTTTAACCGGCGGAGCTTTTAGCTTTCTTCCTCTCCCTTTAGGGCGATCAGGCATTGTTAATGCACCAACTATATTTTCCCCGCTTTCTATAAGGAGATCCAGTGCAGGGATAGCAAAATCTGGTGTCCCCATGAATACAATCTTCATTTTTCCAGGAATACTATTTCTTTTTTTTCTTTAGCTTCTTTTTGAAAATATCCCTTTTCAGCCAGCTAACTCTATCTATTATAAGAATCCCGTCTAAATGATCTATCTCGTGTTGAAAGGCAATTGCGAGTAAACCCTCTGCAGGTATCTGTATTTCCCTTCCTTTAATATCTAACCCTTTAACTATCACCTTCTTCTTTCTCGAGACAGTCTCTTTAAAGTCTGGTACGCTTAAACAGCCCTCTTCCTCTGCACACTCACCTTCTCCCGAGATTATCTCCGGGTTAACCAATACTACGAGATCCTCTCCTTTGCGAGTTACATCAACGATGATCACCCTAAGAGACTCGCCAACCTGAGGAGCCGCTAAACCTATCCCCGGAGCGGCATACATAGTTTCGACCATATCCTCTGCCAGCTTTTTTATCTTTTCATCTATAATTTCAACTTGCTTTGCCTTCTTTTTCAGGACAGGATCAGGATATGTCAGGATTTTTAAGATAGACATCTTACAGTTCCCTTTTTATACAAGTTTCAGGTTATTTTTTATGTTCAAGAAAGGATCTTCGAAAAACTACTATTAAAAATAATCACAACATATTAACCGGGTCAACATCCACTGACAATGCAACCCCCTTCGCCTTTATCCTCAAAGGTGCTTCTTCCATTACCTGTCTTGCAAAAGAATGGAGCAGATTTGATTTTTTGCCCTTGATTAACATCTGCCATCGATACCTACCTTTTAACTTTTCAAGGGGAGCAACAACCGGCCCGAGTATTTCGATATACTTATGGTAGGCACTGTTTTTCCCTAACAGGTCATCACAAAGCCTTCCCAGATCCCCGGCGTATTCTGCCACACCTTTTTTGCTGTTACCTGAAATCCTGAAGTTAATAAGACGGCAAAAAGGGGGATAGTTCAATTCTCTCCGAAAAACAACCTCTTCTTTGTAAAAATTTGTGAAATTATGGAGTCTTGCCTGTTGTATGCTGTAATGCTCGGGATTGAAGGTCTGGATAATAACCTTTCCCGGGAGTGTCCCCCTTCCAGCCCTGCCGGCTACCTGAGTCAACAGCTGAAAGGTTCTTTCACCTGCCCGAAAATCAGGGAAACCCAGAGATGTGTCGGCAGAGATAACCCCTACCAGAGTTATTTTTGGCAGATCATGTCCCTTGGCGATCATCTGGGTGCCAATGAGTATATCTATCTCTCCTGCTTCGAACTTCTCTAATATCCTGTGGTGAGATCTCTTTCTGGTAGTAGTATCTCTGTCCATTCTTGCAACCCTGGCATCAGGGAAAAGCCTCTTTACTTCTTCCTCTACCCCCTGGGTACCCAGCCCAAACGATCGAACCCCCGGCTTTCTGCATCCTGAACAGAGGTTTGGTATTTGTCTGGAATAATTACAGTAATGGCAATGGAGGGCATCCCCTTTGAGATGATGGACAAGGGAAACACTGCAGTTAGGGCATTTAATAATTAATCCACACTCTTCACAGATGGCAAAGGTTGCAAACCCTCGTCGGTTTAGAAATAAAATGATCTGCTCTTCTTTTGTCAGAGCCTCTTCGACAGCGTCTTTCAATCTCTTTGAAAATATCAGACCCTCCCGGGGACTCTCTTTAACCTCATCTCTCATGTCTACCACTTCTACCAATGGGAGGGGCCTATTCTCGATCCTCTCGGGCAGACTCAAGGGGGTCATCTTGCCAGTTTTTGAATTATAATAAGATTCCAGAGAGGGTGTGGCTGAACCCATAATTACTGCTGCCTTTGCCAGCTTACCTCTTACCATTGCCAGATCTCTTGCACTGTATCGTAGTTTATCTTCCTGTTTGTAGGAAGTCTCATGTTCTTCGTCTACGATAATTATCCCAGGATTTTCAAAAGGGGCGAAGATGGCAGAGCGAACCCCTACGGCTATCTTAACCTCCCCTTTCTTTATTCGTCTCCATTCATCGTATCTCTCCCCTTCCGATAGCCCGCTATGTAAGAGGGCTATGTTGTTGCCGAATCGCCACCTGAAGCGGTTCACCAACTGAGGTGTCAGAGATATCTCGGGAACCATGACGATTGCTTCTTTGCCCAATCTCATCGCCTCTTCAATAGACCTCAGATAAACCTCGGTTTTGCCACTTCCTGTCACACCATGGAGGAGAAAAGGAGAAAACTTGCCTGAATTGATTCCTTTAATAATTTTGCCTAGGACTTCCTGCTGCCTCTTCATCAACCCTGGTGGAGTATCCTGGCTATAAGGATACTCTGCGAAGGGATCACGATACACCTCTTCCCGGGACACAGAGATTAATCCCTTCTCCTTAAGCCTTTTAACACTGACGGATGGATTGCCGAACTCTTTTTTAAGCATTCGAAAAGAGACCTTCTCTTTGTCCTGCACAAATCTCAATATGGTAGCCTGTTTGGGTGCCTTTTTTTCCAATATATCCACAGAGGAGGCAAAGTCTTCTCTGGACAGGCTATTCCCCTGATACCTTACGAAGCTCTCGGTTTTAGGCTTGATCTGCCTCACTTTCTGTTTGAATTCTATATTAACCAGCCCCTCATCCCTTAAATTAAACAAAAGAGAACGGAGGTTGTTTATAAAGAACCTCTTTATAAGGTGCCTCAATGTAACACCTTTTTTCCCTGAAATTTCCTTTAATATCCGGTAAGTCTCACCAGGAAAAGCATCTCCAGCGGGATAAACAGGAGAGTTGCCATTGGATGAGGCGAGAATGCCTGTGCCTTTTTCAGTAAGGGAAAGTGTTTGTAATGTCTCGATATTAATACCCTTTGGAAGGGCAGTCTTTATCACTTCCCCCAGAGGAGAAAAGTAGTAGGTTGAGACCCAGCGGTAAAAGTTCAACTCGTCTCTGCTAAACAGAGGGGAATCATCAAGGACATCAAGGACATCTTTCGTATCTTCGATCTCGATCTCTGAAGGGAATCCCAGTGCATAACCGGTTATCCTCCTTTTGCCAAAAGGAACCAGCACCCTTTTGCCTATCTCCAGGCTGTCCCTTAAGTTTTCCGGTACCTGATAATAAAAGGTCTTTGAAAGGGGCAGACTTGGAGCTACTTCAACAAATCCTTTATCTTCCATAGGTTGTGTTTTTACTGCCAGAACTTTTGTCAAGGATGGTGCATCATTGGGGTATCTCAGAACTCATAAAATATCTTTCTGGTTTTTTCCTGGTTGTCCACAATATACAGAAGGTCGAATCTTTTTAGTTCATTTATTAACTTGTCGAGTTCTCCCCTATCAATATTCTTCATGCGGATATAAACCTGCCGATAGCCTTCCTCAGCATGTTCATAGGAGGTCATGATGCTAAGCATACTTCCCCCATAGAACCGGAATACATCGGCTACCTCCTTAATAGAACCAGACTTATCGTGAAGATTAAAGGCAAACTGAATACCGCCCTGCTTAATCCCGGTCATACTGATAAGGACTTTGAATATATCGGATTCGGTAATTATGCCTATCAGTTTTCCATTAGAATCAATCACCGGAAGGCTGCCGATCTTCTGTTCTAACATGACCACTGCCGCCTCTTCAACCGTATCATGGGGTGAGATAGTCTTTGGGTTGGGACTCATGATATCCTTCACTTTAATCTTTTCAATAAGGTAATTCAGTTCACTGACTGCCAGGGCGTTAGCCTGGGAAGCAGATTCGCGGTTAATGTCAAGGTATGATACTATCCCCTTTAATCTATCCTTCTTCAGAACAGGGATGCGGCGAATATTGTAATCTTCCATTAACTTTGTGGCAGTCTTCATTGAATCATCAATGTCAACTGTAATGACATCCTTGGACATCCAATTTTTTACCAGCATGTAGAAGTTCCCCTTTCCTCTCCCTCTCCCCTGAAAGATTTTCAGGTCTCCTTCAGAGGGAGGGACAGAGTTCCTTTTAACACCTCTTTTTTGTCTTCTCCATGTAGCACTCCTCGCAAAAGACAGCCTCTCCTTCCTTCATGGCTTCATCTTCTTCTATCTCTGTCTTGCAGATATCACATTTTACCTTCATAATTTCACCACCTTTCAGTCATTTTATAATCCTACTCCGACAAATGGTCATTCCGAGGAGCAAGACGACAAGGCTTGTCCTGAGCATAGCGAAGGAACTTACGAGATTCTTCACTTCGTTCAGGATGACACTTCGTGTCAAATTCTTCACTCCCTACGGTCGTTCAGAATGACAAGACAAAGAAATGCAGGAGTAATATTAATTAATAATTATTTATGTTAAATAATATCAACCACCAGGAAATGTGTCAAGATAAGAATCTTATTCCACTCCCCTATCGTAATCAGGAGAGAAGAAGAGCTTTTCCAACACACTTAACCTTGAAATAATCGGACATTAAAATTGACATTTTGCTGGAATTATGACAGTGTTATTTGTCGTTTCACTCTGGGATTCGGAGGAAACAAGTAGTAGGTGTGAAACAGAACCAAAACAATATGCTGGAGGTAGGAAAGATGCCCATAACCTTTGAAAAGTTCACAGAAGAGTGCAAGTTTTTAAACCCGATGAAGAACTTTGAACCTGACACACATATCATCGAATACCGACTGGATCCTTTAACCAAAGATAGTAGCTACCTTAATATTACTGCACTGGAAGCAGGGGCAAAGTGGTCTATAGAAATGGATAAGGAAGAACTTTCCCGGACCATAGAGATATCCAGAGAAGGCTGTTTCATGTGCGGGGATACGGTGAGAAAGACCACGCCAAAGTATCTGGAGAATATCTTACCTGAGGGCAGGCTTACTGTCGGACAGACTATCTTATTTCCCAATATATTTGGTCTGGCAAGGTATTCTGCTGTGCTAACCTATCCCGACAACCACTTTTTCAGTCTGGATGAATATACCCCGGAAGTCCTGATTGACACCTTTACATGTGCATTGGAATTCATAAAAAGGGTATACGATAAAGATAAAGAGGCAAAACATGCTGCTTTTGGCTGTAATTATCTCTTTCCTGCCGGGTCGTCTACCGTCCATTCCCACTTTCACCTCTTTGTAACTGCCTTTCCCTTTGATTCCATAAAGAGATTGGCTGCAGAGAGCAGGCGCTATTTCAATGAAAATTCCACTAGCTACTGGGCTGATCTTGTTAAGACAGAGAAGGAAGAGGGCAAGAGGTACATTGGCACGGTTGGTAATACCCACTGGCTTGTCCCGTATGCACCAGGTGGTACAAAAGAAGTACAGGGATTGATAGAAGGCAAATCGAACTTTATCGAGTTTGAAAAGAAAGACATAGAAAACCTGTCAGAAGGGCTGTCCAGGGTTTTAAGATACTATCGAAGCCAGAATGTAACCTCCTTCAACCTTATTGTATATTCAGGTACTCTGGGAGAAAAACAGGAACACTTGTGGCCTGGCTTAAGGATTGTTAAGAGAGGGTATTTCCCTCCATACTACACAAGTGATATCACATGGAGACAGAAACTGCTTCTGCGTAATGAGGAGTGGTTTGAATTACCTGAAACGGTGGCTTTTCAACTCAAAGAGGTGTTTACAGCCTGAAACAGATTAACTGGTCAGATACAGGTGGGTAATTAGTTGATGGATTCAGGTTGATAAAAAGTATTGCTTTTTTCGAGATAATTCGCTAAAAGAAAGGTATAAAAATGAAGGAGCTGGCTAATGCGATTCATACCTAGAGAAGGAAAATTTTTTGACTGTTTTGAAGAACTCGCGGAGAAGATCGAAGAAGGGGGAGTGCTCTTTCTGGAAATGGTTGAAAGCTATGAGTATGCTGAACCAAAGATTGCAAAATTGAAGGTAATCGAAAACGAGGCAGACAATATAACTCATAAGACGTATGAGAAGATGCACAAGACCTTCATTACCCCTTTAGACCGTGAAGACATCTATAACCTGGTCAATAAAATGGACAGCGTCCTCGATATGATTGAGGCCGCAGCTTCAAGGATGTTCCTTTATAAGGTTAAAAAACCGGCAAGGGAGATTGTGGCTCAGGCCAAGCTTTTAAATAAAGCCATTACACTAATAAAAAAGAGCGTTCACAGTCTCAGAGACATGAAGAATGCCAAAATGATCCTGGAGGCATGTATAGAGATCAATACCCTTGAAAATGAAGCTGACCATATCATGAGAACAACAATGGCTTCTCTGTTTGAACATGAAAAAGATGTCTTTGAACTGATTAAATGGAAAGAAATATTTGAAATAATCGAAGAAGCTTTGGATATATGTGAGGATGTCTCTAATATTGTAGAAGGTATCGTCCTGAAAAATGCTTGATTCTCTATCTTTTATTATTTTTCTTGTTCTTGTAGCCCTTGTTTTCGACTTTTTAAACGGTTTTCATGACGCTGCCAATTCGATTTCCACCGTTGTTTCCACCAGGGTTCTTTCGCCTCAATATGCCGTCATATGGGCAGCTTTCTTCAACTTTGCGGCTGCCTTTTTGATAGGCGTCCAGGTTGCTCACACCATTGGCACCGGTATTATCAACCCTGACATTGTCGAAAATCTTATCATCCTCTCTGCTCTGGGAGGGGCAATTGCCTGGAACATCATCACGTGGTATTTCGGGTTGCCCAGCAGTTCTTCTCATGCCCTCATAGGTGGCCTCATCGGTGCGGGCATTGTAAAGGGGGGTATCTCGGCACTTGTTTTAAGTGGTGTAACAAAAACAGCCCTTTTTATCGTTCTCTCTCCAGCAATCGGGATGATACTTGGAGTTGCCATAATGGTCGTGGTGGTCAGTATCAACCGCAATTCCAGAACTGCCCGGTCAAACAGGATATTCCGCAAGTTGCAGCTTGTATCTGCGGCAGTATACAGCCTGGGTCATGGTATGAACGATGCCCAGAAAACCATGGGGATAATCACCATTATTCTTTACAACAGGGGGCTTTTGGGGACAACCTTTCATGTCCCTTTCTGGGTTATCATCCTCTGTTACACTGTCATCGCCATGGGAACCATGGCTGGAGGATGGCGTATCGTCAAGACAATGGGCACGAGGATTACAAGGCTGCGACCCAGCGGGGGCTTTTGTGCTGAAACCGCGGCGGCTATCACCATCATTGGAGCTTCCGTCGCAGGTATCCCCGTCAGCACGACCCATACCATTACCGGTGCTATCGTTGGGGTTGGTACAGCCAAACGAGTAAGTGCTGTCCGCTGGGGAGTGGCTGGCAGTATCATCTGGGCGTGGATACTGACGATTCCCATGGCGGCACTAATATCGGCTGCCATTTATGCTACGTTGAAAATTTTCCTTTAACTGTTCCAGGCTATTTCTTCTCTTGAGGGCTTGAAAAACGCCAACTTTGTCATTTCGGCCCCCTCGCTTGTCATTCCGAGCAAGAGGCTGTGTCACAATGTCATTGCGAAGGAGTGAAACGACTGAAGCAATCTCATATGTCATTGATTATACAAAGATTGCCACACTCCCTTCGGTCGTTCGCAATGACAAAAAGAGCATTACGACACAGTCTCTTTGTCATAAGTAATAAAGCTTGCCACGTCCCTTTCACTTCGCTCGGGGCTTCGGCTCACTCGCTCTTCGCAATGACACTTCGTATAGTATCTTCAAGTCTCTCCTCTTCTGAAAAAGGGGTTGACACAAAACAGCAGCGGAGGTATACTATTTTTTGTTTAAAGGTATACTGTTTTGGGAGGTGATTAAAATGTCTAAGGTTACTGCAAAGTACCAAATTACAATACCTGTGAAAATTAGAAAAGAGCTTGGTATAGTGCCAGGGGGCGAAGTAGATATAACTAAGGAAGGGGATAAATATACTCTGGTTGTGAATCCAATTAATGAAATTAAGAAAAAATGGCGTGGAAAATTTAAAAACGGAACGACGACTGATGATTATATAGATGATATCAGGGGTAAGGCAAATTGAAAATCTGTGTTGATACTACCATTCTAATTGATATTTTAAAAGATGAATTTAGAAGCCATCAAGAGAAGTTGTATATGGCTTTGACCAGGCGCGAAGACCTTGTCGCTCCATCTGTTGTGTTTGCGGAGCTTATGCCTCAATTTAAAGGAGACACTAAACTTCTATATTCCTTTTTAAGGGAACATAATATTAGAATTGAACCGTTAGATGTTGATTCTGTGATTAATGCGTCCGGTTACACCGATAATGCGATACTCCATCATGGTGTGCTGGATGAAGGAATAGAGTTTATTCAGAAGCCTTTTACCGTGGAAAAATTGGCAGGGAAAGAGAGGGAGGTGCTGGATAAATGAATTTTTCACGCGACTATTCAGCTTTTGTCTAAAGCCCTGTATTTTAGACAGCCGATCCGCCTCTGGCGGACTACCGTCGTAGGTGGTTATAGAACACAGTAGGACAGGCGTCTCGCCTGTCATGGCTGAATAGTTACTTTTTCACAGCGAACTGTTCAGGTACAGTTTGGTGTATTGGTTGGAAATCGGAAGCCTCCAGTCTTTGCCAAATGCCTTTGGTGTAATCTTTATACCCGGGGGGGCCTGTCTGCGTTTATACTCGTTTCTATCCACCATCTGAATCACCTTCCTGACCATACCTTCATCAAATCCCATCTTTAGTATCTCGGTGTAAGCCATGTCTTGCTCTATATATGCCCGGAGGATGGCATCGAGTTTGTCGTAAGGCGGCAGGGAATCCTGGTCTTTCTGGTCAAGTCTTAGTTCAGCGGATGGTTCCCTTTCTATAATACTCTTTGGGATTACGGGTCTTCCTGATTGCCTGTTCTTAAATTCAGCCAGTTCATAGACCAGGGTCTTGGGTACATCTTTTATTACAGCAAATCCACCAGCCATATCCCCGTATAGGGTACAGTACCCCACAGCAGTTTCACTTTTATTGCCTGTAGTCAACACCAGCCACCCGAATTTATTGGAAAGGGACATCAGGATATTCCCCCGAATTCTTGCCTGGATATTTTCCTCTGTTACATCCGGTGCCATCCCCTCGAATATGGGCTTGAGTATGTCAAGATAGGAGTTAAAGACCTGTTCAATGGGGATGGATATAAGTCGGGTTCCAAGATTGTCTGATAGAATACAGGCATCTCCCCTTGTCCCTTCGGAGCTGAACCGTGACGGCATGGTCACTCCAACCACTGCCTCAGCCCCAAGGGCATCAACAGCAATAGCAGCGGTTAATGCAGAGTCTATCCCCCCGCTGATGCCAATAAGCACCTTTGGAAATCCATTCTTTATAACGTAATCCCTTACTCCAAGAACCAGGGCTGAATAGACCTCTTCCGGATAGTCAAGCCAACGGATTCTGACTTCAGGAATTTTCTGTTTTTGTGTGGGGGCAACCGAAGAGATATAGAACCTTTGAACCTCTCCTGATGAAGACTTGTCTGAAGGCATCGTTGAATTCTCTAAACGTGGAGGCTCATCTTGCATAATCTCAAGGTCAAACACCAGCATATCTTCATCGAACTGTTTGGAATTGGCAAGGAGTTCCCCCTTAGGGTCGAGGATAAAGCTCCCGCCATCAAATATAAGTTCGTCCTGCCCCCCTACCAGATTGTTATAGAAGATGAAACATCCATCCTCCAGTGCAAGCTTTCTCAACACGTCCTCCCTTACTTCCAGCTTTCCTGCATAGTAAGGAGAGGCAGAGATATTGGCTATCACCCTGGCGCCACCTTTTTGAATCTCCACTTTCGCTGGCCCCTCAGAAAACCAGGAGTCTTCGCAGATATTTATTCCGATTGCCACACCGTTTAAGACAAGGACAACGCCCTCTTTACCTGGCTCAAAGTACCTCTTTTCATCAAAAACCCCGTAATTGGGAAGAAGTACCTTGCGATAGATACCTGTTAATTTGCCATCGTGGACCAGGGCAGCAGCATTGTAGAGAGATGCCCCGCACGCCTCAGGAAAACCGACGATACAGGTAATCCCGGAAGTTTTGGTTATGATCTCCCCAAGGGTCTTTCGGCAGTCATCAAGGAACTGCCGCTTGAGGAGGAGATCTTCCGGGGGATAGCCACAGAGGGAAAGCTCGGGAAAGGTGATGAGATCTACACCTTTCTCCCTTGCCATCCCTGTATAGTGGATTATCTTATCTGCATTTCCTGAGAGATCGCCAACGGTTGTATTGATCTGGGCTAACGCAACACGAAGTAAAGGCAATATTCCAAATCCTCCGAGTAGGGGCGAGAATAGCCGCGCCCCTACTAATTACAATTTAGGCAGATACGTATCAAGCTCATATTGGCTCACATGGGTCCTGTACCTGTCCCATTCAATTTTCTTATTTTCGATGAACTTGTAGAATATGTGGTCGCCCAGTGCCTCTCTCACAAGCTCACTCTTTTCAACTTCCAGTATGGATTCATAGAGATTACCCGGCAGTTCATGGATATTCATCTCTTTCCTCTTTTCAGGACTGAAGTGATAGAGATCCTCTTCTATAGGGTCTGGTAAAGGATAGCCTTTTTCTATGCCCTTGAGGCCTGCGGCCAGCATTACAGCAAAGGCAAGATAGGGATTGCAGGCCGGGTCAGGAGAGCGAAACTCGATACGTGTAGCCTTCTCCTTGCCGGGTTTATACATAGGAATCCTTATCATAGTGGATCTGTTGCGTCTTGCCCAGCAAATATAGACAGGTGCCTCGTAGCCTGGAACAAGCCTTTTATAGGAATTTACCCACTGATTGGTTACTGCTGTGAACTCTCTTGCATGTTTCAGGAGGCCGGCAACATAGCTTTTGCCGATATCTGAAAGGTTATATTTATCTTTGGGGTTGTAAAAGGCATTTTGGTCAGATTTGAACAAGGACTGGTGGGTATGCATACCACTTCCGTTTATCCCGAAGATGGGCTTTGGCATAAATGTGGCGTAAACCCCGTTGCGTCTTGCTATCTCTTTCACTATAATCTTCAGGGTCATAGTCTTATCAGCCATCCTTAAACCCTCGTCATACCTCATGTCAATCTCGTGCTGGCTTGGGGCTACTTCGTGGTGGCTGTATTCTATATCTATGCCTATCTTCTGCAGGGCAAAGATGCTTTCTCTTCGGAGCTGCCCGGCCGTATCCAGCGGTGTAGTGTCAAAATAACCACCCTCATCCAGGGGCATTGGGTTCTTATTTTCGGTAAAATAGAAGAATTCCAGCTCCGGTCCCAGATAAAAAGTATACCCCTGGTCTTTTGCCTTTTGTAAAAGCCTCTTGAATACATACCGGGGATCGCCCTTGTAGTGACTTCCATCAGGTTCGAGGATGTCGCAAAACATCCTGACCACAGGTTTTTCCTCATCCCTCCAGGGTAAAAACTCCAGGGTAGTGGGATCCGGCTTGGCGATCATGTCGCTTTCTTCTATGCGGGCAAAACCCTCGATAGAAGAACCATCAAAACCCATTCCCTCATCCAGGGCTTCATCGATCTCGGGGGGTGTTATAGCAAAGCTCTTAAGGTACCCGAGTACGTCGGTAAACCATAATTGGATAAAACTTACGTCTCTTTCCTTAACGATTTTCTTCACATCTTCTTTTGTGCTGCAAAGCATATATCTCCTCCTTTAGGTTTTATAGCATATTGTCAAAAGTTTTAAATTTGTTTTTTTCTAAGGTGAATTTTTTTTGCTTATTTTATAAAGTACATATTAACATTTTTTGGTTGTTAATACAACCTTTTTCACCCCCTTTCTTCTATGTGAAATTATATGCGCATATACCAAATCCGAAATCTGAAGCACTAAATCGTGTCAGTGGCGGTGATCAGTGTCGGTCCGACACGGACAACCGACACTGACAACGGGAATACCCCTTCACTCATAAGGCTTCTTCTCTCCGTTCCCCTGTCCTTATCCTGATTGCCTCTTCCACCGGCAGGATAAAGATCTTACCATCGCCTATCTTCCCTGTCCTTGCAGACTTCTCTATGGTCTCCACAACCTTTGAGACCAGATTATCCCCAATCGCGATCTCTAATTTTATTTTGGGTACAAAGTTGATTACATATTCGGCACCTCTATATATTTCTGTATGGCCTTTTTGACGACCAAAGCCCTTTACCTCCGATACCGTCATTCCCTGCACACCTATTTCCATAAGTTTTTCCTTAACCTCATCTAATTTAAAAGGTTTGATAATAGCCTCTATCTTCTTCATAGTACCCTCCTCCCTGTAGTGAACGCATTAAAAGCCTCTTCATGGTTTTCAAAAGTCTCTAAGACCCCAGAAAGGCTGCGTCTGATCTTCTCCAGTTCCTTTTCATCATATATCTTCTGACCGAATATATCCCTCACGTAGAAGCTGTCAGTGACGCAGGATAGCCTTGTAGCTATCTTTGCAACGTAGATGTAGATACCCATGTCTGACATGGCCTTTGTGATCGAATAGAGGATACCGAACCTGTCGTTAGTCTCTATGTCAATCACCGTATAAAAGTCAGACGTGTCGTTATCAACCCTTATGGTAGTTTTTATGTCCCTCAGCCCCCTTTTTTTAGAGTTAAGATAAGCCCCTTTCTTTTTTACCAATTCTTCTGCTTTGACCCTCCCATCGATTACCTTCTCAAGATCATCCTGAATTGCCTTCCACTCCTCCCGATCCACATATTCATCATCATTTGTATGGTTAACCCTGAGAATATCCATAGCTATGCCGTCACTCCTCGTATCTATCTGGGCATCCAGGATATTCATGTTGTGATAGACCATGACGCCACAGACCTTGTAAAACAAACCATGGGAATCCGGTGTAGCTATAAGGATATCATAATAACCTTTATCCAGTTTCTGCCTTACATCAAAGGCAAGGGTTTTCTCTTCCAGGTTGTAACACAACAGGATGTGATTCGATATTATCTCAGGGGTGTTATTGAGAAGGTATCGAGATGGTGTTAAATCCAGATTGTAGTGAATATCATCCATGGGCATCTTCAAACGCAGCTCGGATATGACTTCATTTTTTATTTTATCGAGTTTACAGGCTATATCAGTCATGGTAAAGTCCCCCTTCTCAATAATATGGAATGCCCTGATATAGAGTTCCTGAAACAGGGTATTCTTCCAGGAATTAAATGCCTCTGCCCTCGATGCCTTCATATCAGCAAAGGTCAAAATATATAGCATTCGCAAGCTGTCACCGTCTTTCATCTTTTGGGCAAATTTTATTATCAAGTTTTCATCGGAAAGGTCTCTGGTTTGGGCTATACTGGACATATAAAGGTGATTTTCCACAAGAAAACCCAACAACTCTGTATCCTGGGAGGATAACCCCATTCTATTTGCTATTGTGTATACAAGCTTAACACCTTTCTCTACGTGGTCGGTTTCAAATGCCTTTCCCAGATCATGAAAAAGAAGGGCTAAAAAAATCAACTCTACCCCCTTCTCTTCTCTTACCAGTTTGGTTAGGAAAGGAAACGTTTCCCTGTACTTCCCTATAAGGAGATTTTCCAGCTCCTCGATGGCAAAAAGGGTATGGATGTCCGCAGTATAAATGTGATAGTAATACGACTGGGGCAGATGGGTTATATTGGCGAATTCCGGTATAAACCTGCCCAGAAATCCAAGTTTATGTATTGTCTTTAGAACCTTTGCTACCCCCCCTATACCTTTCAGGATGGAAAGGAAGTAAGTGTTTACCTCCTTAGACCTTCTAAATTCATCGTCTACCAAATCTAAATTGTCTCTAACCATTTCCTGTGTATCAACTTTGATCTCTTTCTTCAGTTCCAGAGAATACTTGAACACCTTCATCAGGGCAAATGGGTCTCTCCTTAAAAGATCGGGATCAACAATGGATATTCTGTTATTCACTATTTCAAAACCGTGGTCCATGCTTCTTGAAAAGACTTTACCCCTCATTTTTTTCAATTTTTCCTGATCCTCTCTCGCTCTGTCGATCAACACAGAGGAAAGATACTTTATGCTCTCTGCGCACTGATAATAGTCGTGCATGAATTGTCCAACTGCGATTGTTGAACTATGACCACTGTAGCCCAGTAGATTAGCCATATTTTCCTGATATTCAGAGGCAAGGTGATCATTCTTCCTGCCGCTTAGGAAGTGGATGCCATTTCTTACCTTCCACAGGAACTCCAGGGATTCTTCAAGTAGAGCGATTTCCCACGAAGACAAGACATGTTTTGTCTTTAATTCGTTTATCCCTTTTGCCTGGAACTGGACCCTCGCTATCCAGAGGGCACTGTGAATATCCCTTAAGCCCCCTTCCCCCTCTTTCAGATGTGGTTCCAGAAGGTAGACCGAATCCCCGTAATATCTGTGCCTTGACTCCATGTCTTTCAGCTGTTCTGAGATGAAGGAATTGACACCCTTGGAGAATGCGTTCCTGTAGATTGCGCCCTCAAATTCGCAGTACATGTCTTTGTCTCCCATGAGATACCGCATCTCTATCAGGGATGTCCTTGCTTTAATGTCCTCTTTCATTATGGTAATGCAATCCTTTAACCTCATGTTGTTATATCCCACCGTCAGCCCTGCATCCCACAGTGGATAGAGTATCTCACCTGTAACATCCTCCAGGTTGCCATGAAACCTCTCCGGCATGCAAAAAAGCAGGTCTATATCAGAATACGGGCTCAATTCTTCCCTGCCATAGCCTCCCACCGCGGCTATAGCATATCTTCTGGTTTTTTTCTTGCCGTCTGAAGACAGGCTGGAGGTGAAGATTTCCTTAAGGCATTTATCCATGATGGAAGAATATCTCTTAACAAGATCCCGACCGCATAATTCCTTCCTGTATTCTTCCTTTAAGCGGTCTATGCTGTATTTGATATAATCCTTCAGGTTTTCCAAGTTTCTTCCCCTATATGTGTCAAATTGTTTATAATGTATATCCGCTTTCGCCGTGCTGGCTAAGGTCAAGACCATCAGATTCCTCTTCCTCGCTTATCCTTAAACCGAGAGTCCAGTCAAGGATCTTCAATATGGCAAATGTTACAATAAAGGAGTAGACCCACGCAGCACCAACGCTTATCATCTGATCCCATAAGAGCGATGGATTGCCGAATAGTAATCCGTTATTTCCTGCACTATTTACTATCTTTGATGCGAACAACCCTGTTGCTATTGCGCCCCATGTGCCGCCTATCCCATGGACACCAACTACATCCAGTGAATCATCGTATCCGAGCTTTGTTTTTAGATTTACTGCCATATAGCATATAACTCCTGCAACAAACCCGATAATCAGGGCAGACATAGGATCAACAAAGCCTGATGCAGGTGTAATTGCCACAAGCCCTGCAACTGCACCTGATGCTGCTCCGAGTACTGTTGGTTTGCTTCTGTGTGCCCATTCAACTATCATCCATGAAAGTGCTGCCCCTGCAGTTGCGATGTGTGTAGCAACAAAGGCAGAGGTTGCCAATGCACCGGATGCAACAGCGCTTCCTCCATTAAAACCAAACCACCCAAACCACAGAAGTGCGGCACCAAGAAGTGTCATAGTAACATCATGAGGAGCCATCTGTTCAATCCTGTAGCCTTTTCTTCTACCGACAACAATAGCAGCAGCCAGGGCAGAAACTCCGGAGCTTATATGTACTACTAACCCTCCCGCAAAATCAAGTGCACCAAGCTCTCTTATCCAGCCGCCAACTCCCCAAACCCAGTGGGCAAGCGGAAAATACACAAGTGTTGCCCATAGTACAAGGAATGCAAGATAGGTTTTAAACTTGAACCTCTCAGCCAGTGCACCTGTTATCAAAGCGGGTGTAATTACAGCAAACATCATCTGAAAGATCATGAATGCCTGATGAGGTATTGTAGCCGCGTAATCAGGATTAGGTTCGGGGCCCACGCCCTTAAGCCCAACCCAGTCAAGATTTCCTATGATATGTCCGACATCAGGGCCGAATGAAAGGCTGTATCCGTAAATGACCCAGAGAACAGTCATCACACCGAGGGCGATGAAGCTTTGCATGATGGTGCCGAGGACATTCTTTCGTCTGACCATACCTCCGTAAAAGAGCGCAAGCCCGGGTGTCATCAGCATAACAAGGGCTGTAGATATTAATATCCATGCAGTATCCCCGGTGTCTACCTTTGGTGTTATCATTTCATACCTCCATATTTTGTGGATGAACTCTCAGTTGAGATTATAGTTAGCAACCACTGTGCCAGGTTTACTCTTGAAACAGATATGCCACCTATAAAATCTCTAACTAGCTGAGTTATAAGGCATTTTAAGGGTTTTGATTTTCAACTTTGATATGAAGGAGCTATTTTAAAAAAGGAATGGCTGCTCAGATTCGAGCACAATGATCAGGAGAAAAGATAGGCGATCTCAAAATATTCTAGAGTGTAATACTGATTTACCCCAATTGTTCGGCTTGGGGCAGAGTGACGAGAGCAGATAGTGAGGACATGATAGGGGACGTATAGAGGGATTCTATATAACCAAAAGGCAAGCATTTATGTTCTATGCTTGCCTTTTGGTTATCCCCGGTTTTTTTAACTCTGCAATCCTAATCTATTTAACTGATTCTTTTAATTTCTTCCCTGCTTTAAATTTGGCTACCTTCGTAGCAGGAATCTTTATGTCTTTTCCTGTTTGAGGGTTCCTACCCTTTCTGGCTTTTCTTTGAACTACAGAGAATGTACCAAAACCAGTCAGAGTCATCTTTCCGCCTTTTTTTAAGGCAGTAGTAACATTGGTTGTAAATGAATTTAAAGCCTTTTCAGCACTTGTTTTACTTATCTTTGCATCTTTTGCTATTTTGCTTACTAATTCTGCCTTTGTCACTTTTTATTCCTCCTCTCTTTTTAGTTATTTCTTTTAAAGTGTTTTTTTTCATCAAAAACATCAACTTACTTGACCTGTTCTCTCCCTGTAAACTTGCAATCGGATATTGTGCCTTGAATTCAGGCTGAAAAATTGTATTAACTTACCCCCCCCTTCCTTTAAGATTAAAAAGCGTCTAATTTGTTAACTGGCCCAAATCTACCATGATTTTCATCAACAAGTATGCAACTTGAACTTCAACAACTTTCCCCATAAAACTATAATCAGTGGGAATTTCTGCCCATATAGCACAGAGGATTGAAGCTTGTCAAGTAAAAAATACAACTTTAGTATAGAATTTCCTTAACTTGTGCAACCATATCAAAAGCTTGACAACCCTTTTAGAATATCATATGTAACTAAGTTCACACTGAAAAATTCCCTTTTCCACTTTCTAGTGCAGGTTTTTTGACCCATCTATGACTTGCTTCAGGCATTTTCAGGAACTCTCCGCCTACGGCAGATCAAATCCGCCAAAGGTGGACTTATATTCAGCTTTGTCAAGGTGGGTTCCCCAAAAATCCTGCTCATGTTCGCTCCAAAGGAAATTTTTCATTTTTCAGGATGGACTAATTAAAGAGACAAACTGCCCTTTTCCCTATGAGAATAGAATGAAAGATTTGATTGATACATTTAACAGGAAAATTAATTATTTACGGGTGTCGATTACCGATCGCTGCAACCTTAGATGTGTTTATTGCATGCCCATTGAGGGGGTGTCTAAAGTCAACCAGGAAGAGATTCTCACTTACGAGGAAATCCTCCGTATTGTTGAAGTAGCCGTTAAAAATGGTATAACAAAAGTCAGGATTACAGGGGGAGAACCCCTGGTAAGAAAAGGAGTTATAGACTTTGTGCGTTCCCTATCAATAGTCCATGGAGTTAAGGATCTTAGTTTAACTACCAATGGGATGTTACTAAAGGGTTTTGCCAGTGATCTGTTTGACGCTGGGCTTCATCGGGTAAATGTTAGTATGGATTCTCTTAATCATATGAAATTTCAAAAAATTACCAGGGGAGGAAACCTTGAAAAGGTTTATGAGGGAATAGAGGAAGCGCAGCGAGTGGGATTCTCACCTATAAAGATAAATACTGTTATTATACAGGGTTTCAATGATGACGAGGTGATTGACTTTGCCAAGCTTTCAATCGATAATCCTTACCATATAAGATTTATTGAATTAATGCCTATTGGTTCTAATAGCAAGTGGAGTAAAGATAGATACATATCATCACAGGAAGCAAAAGAGAAGATAGAAAGTTTTAAAAAGCTCTATCCCATCCATAAAAAAGGGGAAAGGGCGACTGCTCGAATGTTTAGATTTGAAGGAGCAATGGGAGAGATTGGTTTTATTAGTCCCATGAGTGCCCATTTTTGCTCTTCCTGTAACAGATTGAGGTTAACAGCCAATGGGAAGCTTAGGGCATGTCTTTTCTCCAACGAAGAAGTAGATTTGAAGCCCTTTCTTAGGGAGAGTTGTGATAACTCTGGATTAGAAAGGCTTATCGATCTAGCCATTTCTAATAAGCCTGAGAAACATCACTTGGAAGAAAAAAACCTCAAGAAATGCTCCCGTAACATGTCGGCTATTGGGGGATAGTAAGTCTACTTTCACACCTATTTTAACTCTGCTCCACATTTGCCACAAAAGGTGAATTCCTCAGGCAACCATCTGGTATTGCATTTAGGGCAAGTTTTTGTTGGGGGCCCCCAAAGAAAGGTGTGAGATTTACCCCTGGCGGTTTTTTCCCGTAGCTTTGTATGTTCAGGAACCCTCTTTTCCAAAAAGGCATTAATGCCCTCAAGGGGCTCTGGGGTTGTTGACTGTAGTGTCCAGAAATCATTTCCCTGCCGTAAAGTATGATAGACCATATCAAACCAGACATTAATCTGGTCTTTGGTAAACCTTAAAGACCACGGGGCTTTACTTAATAGAGTTTGACACAGCTTATCTACTTCTTTATCCAGATCTTCATATGGAACTACTTTGTTCACTAGCCCGTATTCCAGAGCTGTTTTGGCATCTATAACCTCATCTGTAAATAGAAACCATCGGGTTCTTCTATCTCCCATAATAGGAGTAAGGGATTGGGTCGCATAGCTGGCTACTGCCCCAACACCTCCTTCCCCCTGTTGAAACTTGGCATGATCGGCAGCAATAACAAGGTCACTGGCAATGGTAATTTCACAACCCCCACCTGCGGTTATCCCGTTTACCCTGGCAATAACCGGCTTTCCGATATACCTTAAGTTATAAATTATTCGGGCGTATTGATTGTTCATTACCCAGACCTCATGGGTGTTGTTGAATAGTCCCTTTGCCCAATTCAGATCAAGACCGGGACAGAAAAATTTATCACCACCACCCGTAATCACTACTACCCCTACTCCTGGGTCTTTCTCTGCCTCCTCTAATGCGGTACATAAGTCCTTCATAAGCTGCATGTTTAAGCTATTTCTTGCCTCTGGCCTATTTATAGTGATCCTTGCTACCATGTCCTTTGCTTCGTAAACAACAGTGTCTAATTGAATATTCATCTTTATTAACTCCCTCCTTTAATTCGTGAATCGTGAATTATGAATCGGAAATGGGTTTTATCCTATTTGCGACTTCTGACCCCTCTAAATTTTGCATACCGAAGGATTGCAAAATTTAGATTATATCTTTGCATCTTTACCTTTCCAGTAAATTTCCTTCAGTGGTCTCCTCAAGATTTTTCCAGTAGGGGTCTTAGGCATTTCTGATGCCGGTATGAAATCTACCGATTTTGGTTTCTTATAGCCGGCAAGCTTCCCTTCACAGAATTTGATTATCTCTTCGCCAGTTGCCTCTTCACCCGGTTTCAAAACAACCAGAGCCTTCACTGCCTCCCCCCATTTGTCATCTGGGACCCCTATTACAGCAATCTCATGGACTTTCGGATGCTTCGACAGTACCTCCTCTACCTCCGTAGGATAGATATTCTCTCCCCCGCTTATTATCATATCCTGCTTTCTGTCCACCAGATAAAGGTACCCTTCCTCATCCATTCTTGCCATGTCCCCTGCTGAAAGCCATTCGTCCCTGAAGGCATTCCTGGTCTTTTCTGGATCCCTATAGTATTCTTTCATCAGGGTAGGTCCCCTGGAATAGAGTTCACCTACTTCCCCTATGGGTACATCGTTACCATCTTCATCAAGAAGCCTTACTTCCTGACCAAAATACGGCTTGCCAATACTCCTGACTTTCCGTAATTGATCCTCTGGAGACAGGCTTGTAACTGCTCCTGTCTCTGTGGAACCGTAGCCCTCGTAAAGTTTACTGTGTTTAAAGAAACTGAACAGGTCTTCTTTTGTCTTTGTAAGAAGTGGGGCAGATGACGATACTAACCATCGCATGGATGATACATCGTATTTATCCTTATCCGGAAGGCTGAGCATGAGGTTTGACATGGTGGGAACCATATTGGTGCAGGTAATCTTTTCTCCATGGATTATCTCTAGTATTTCTCTTGGGTTGAATCCGCCCGATGGGTATATGTAAACCGCACCTCCTGCGAACAGAAGGAGATTGGAATGCCATACGGAGTTTGAATGGAAAAGTGGCATTATAAGCAGATATTTGTCATCGGGTGAAACCCCCCTTCCTATAAGATGTGATATGACTATGTTGTAAATAGACCGGTGGGGCATAACTGCTCCCTTGGGGAATCCGGTAGTTCCAGAGGTGTAACCTATGAAATAGGGATCTGTTTCTCTGACCTCAACATCGGGTTCTATATTCGGGGCTTTTTTTAAAAAGTCCTCATATCTGATAGCATAATCTGGAATACGGTCTCCCAGAACAACATAGTTTTTTTTCGCAATCATTCCAAGATTGGGGCGTATGGTATCGACCCTGTCTATGAAGTCCTCCCCCATTATTAATGCCTTTGAATCTGAATTTCTTGCAATGTACTCTATTTCAGGTGCTGCAAGACGGAAGTTTATCGGAACCGAGATTATACCAGCCTTGGCCATACCATAGTATATTTCCACAAACTCACTGCAGTTGTAGAGCAGTATTCCAACCTTATCCCCTTTCTTCAGACCCATAGCGGTTATACCATTGGCTATTCTGTTTGCTCTGGAGTCAAGTTCTCTGTATGTTATCCTTTTGTCTTTGCAAATGACTGCTACCTTTTCAGGGTACTTTTGAACACTCAGTTTAATTCCTCTATGTACTAAAAGTTCCACACTCATGTTTTTGCTCCCTTTTTTGTAATCACTCAATAGACTGTAGTCTCATAAATACTAACCAAAGATATTTGTTTACCCTGCCCTCAGATAACTCTTTATCCTTTCATACCTGACATTGCCTATCCCCTTCACATTTTTGAGTTCCTCTATGGTAGAAAATCCGTTATTTTTATCCCGATACTCAATAATATTTAGAGCGGTCTTTATACCTATACCAGGTACTGCTAAAAGTTCTTGCTGGCTTGCAGTATTTATGTCCAGAGGGATGGAAAAGACCATGAGCTTCTGGGGTTCCATTCTTTCAATTAATACCTTCCCCCTCCTTTCTGATATTCTCTGGACGGTTACCTTTTCCCCTCTCTTTAATATGGTAGATTGGAGTGATGTGTCAATACTCAAGCTGTGTCTTAGACCACCGGCCCTTTTAACGGCGTCACAGACAGTAACCCCTTCATTGAAATTATAAATACCGGGGGCTCTTACTTCACCCAAAACTTCAATATAGGTTCCTCCGTTCTCTTTATAGACTATCAGGCTGTTGTCTGATCCCAGGGTGTTAGTTTTGTGAATAAAATAAGAAAGGATCAAAAACAAGGCACCAAAAAAGATGACCAGCCGTTGTTCTCTTTTGGTATGTCTATTGATTTTAGTCACCACTCTTATTTTTTTTCAGCAGCTTGTAGTCTATACTGTCTACCAATGCCTGCCAGCTGGCTTCTATAATATTATGAGAGACACCTACCGTTCCCCATTTATCCTCTTTATCGCCTGATTCTATCAGTACCCTGACCCTGGCGGCTGTTCCTTCTCCCGTGGATAGGACCCTTACCTTATAGTCTATCAACTCCATGTCCTTAAGTTCTGGATAGAATTTCTCTAATGCCTTTCTAAGGGCATTATCAAGGGCATTGACAGGACCATTTCCCACAGCGGCTGTATGTTCAATCTTGCCACCTACTTTGACCATTATGGTGGCTTCAGACTGGGGAGGAGAATCCTCTTTTCCCTTTTCATCTATTACCCTAAAGCCTATGAGGTCAAAGTACTTTTTCTTGGTTCCAAGTGCCTTCTTTATGAGGACTTCGAAAGATGCCTCAGCACCTTCAAACTGATAGCCCTGGCTTTCAAGCTCTTTCATATTTTGTAATATCTCAAGGGTGATCGGGTTGTTGTCTCTAAGGTCGATATTAAATTCAGCAGCCTTGGCTACGATATTGCTTTTGCCAGAAAGATCTGAGATCAGAATCCGTTGTTTATTCCCCACCAATTCTGGTCTAATATGCTCATAGGTCTCAGGATTCCTCTTGACAGCACTGACATGTATTCCGCCCTTATGGGCAAAGGCAGAATCTCCCACGAATGCCTGGTGTTTATTGTGCCGAAGGTTGGCCAGTTCATTGACAAATCTCGATACTTCTCTAATCTTTCTCATCTGTTCATCGGATATACAGTCCATGTTCAACTTCAATTTCAGATTGGGAATCACCGAGCAGAGGTTGGCATTTCCGCATCGTTCGCCATATCCGTTAATAGTACCATGTACCTGTTCAACCCCAGACTGGACTGCAATTATAGAATTGGCTACCGCCATCTCTGAGTCGTTATGGGTATGAATCCCTAATGGTATCTTAATGTTCTTTCGAACTTCTTTTATAATTTTCTCTATTTCAAAGGGTATGGTTCCCCCATTGGTATCGCATAAAACAATGCAATCAATTCCTGCATCGGTTGCTGACTGGAGGGTCTTTAAGGCATACTCTGGATTGGCCTTATAGCCGTCGAAGAAATGCTCGGCATCATAAAGAACCTCCGGGATATTCGATTTCAAAAATTTCAACGTGTTGTGGATAGTTTTCAGATTTTCCTCCAGGGGTATACGCAAGGCGTCCCTCACATGGAGGTCCCATGATTTGCCAACTATAGTGACGGCAGACGTATGGGAATAGAGTAACGCTTTTATATTCCTGTCATTTTCGGGAGAGGTTCCTGCTCTGGCAGTACTGCCAAAGGCAACGATTTTAGAATTGCGGAGAGGTATATGCTGGATCTTTTTGAAAAACTGCATGTCCTTAGGGTTTGAGCCTGGCCATCCACTCTCAATATAGTGAATACCAAGTTCGTCCAGTTTTTCAACAATCCTGATCTTATCTTCGACAGAAAAGGATATGTCTTCCGCCTGGGTTCCATCCCTAAGGGTAGTATCATATAACTTAACCAGTCTCATCCTAGAATTCCTTATTCTCTCCTAATCCAAATGCCTCGTGCAGTACCCTTACAGCCAATTCTGTATACTTAGACTCGATTACACAGGATATCTTGATTTCAGAGGTACTTATCATCATAATATTTATCCCTTCCCTGGCAAGGACAGTAAACATCTTAGAGGCAACTCCAGAGTGACTTCGCATACCCATCCCAACAATAGAAACCTTTGAAATATTTGTGTCGGTCAATACATCCTGAGCATTAATTTCTCTTGCCGTAACCATAACCAATTCCATCGCTTTTTTAAAATCGGCCTGCGGAACGGTAAAGGTCAGGTCAGTAAGACCATCTGTGCTTACATTCTGAATTATCATATCCACAACAATGTTGGCTTCTGAAATGGGAGTAAATAGTTTAGATGCAATGCCTGGCATGTCAGGTACCTTTGTGACTGTTATTTTAGCTTCATCTTTATCGTAGGTAACACCTGAAACAATGACACTCTCCATATCCTGATCCTCCTTGGTTACAATAGTACCTGTACCGTTTTTAAAAGTAGACCTTACATGGATCGTCACCTGATATTTCTTCGCAAACTGAACAGACCTGGTCTGAAGAACCTTTGCCCCCAGACTCGCCATCTCCAGCATCTCATCATAGGATATTTTATTAAGCTTTCTGGCATCTGGGCAGATGTTCGGGTCAGCAGTGAATATTCCTTCCACATCGGTATAGATTTCACAAATATCAGCCTTGAGGGCGGCGGCTATTGCAACTGCACTGGTATCGGAGCCTCCCCTGCCTAAGGTAGTTATGTTGTCTTTTTCATCAACGCCCTGGAATCCGGCAATTACCAGTACATTTCCATCCTTAAGCTCTCTTAATAACCTCTCTGAATCTATCTTTAAAATCCGTGCCTTGCCAAAGGCACTGTCTGTTTGTATCTTAATCTGATAAGCCAATAATGACCTGGCATTTACCCCTAAAGACTTCAATGCCATGGCAAGCAGGGAACTGCTTACCTGTTCTCCTGTTGATATCAATGCATCCTGTTCCCCTTCGTCGGGCTGGTCTGCGATATCCTTCGCCATGTCCAGAAGCCTGTCCGTCTCTTCCCCCATAGCGGATACAACCGCAATAACATCATTTCCATCCTGGTGGGTACTTCTTACTCGACGGGCTACATTCTTGATTTTTTCCACATTACCTACCGAGGTACCCCCGTATTTCTGGATAATCAATGCCATCCGTCTTTCCTCTTTCCATTGGATTTGGGGTCAGACCCCACTGACTTTTTAGGAGTCCATCAACTTTGGGACTTTGCAGCTGGCTTGGACTTGATATTAAGGATATTAACCCCAGATTGTCAAGTGCAAAAACCCATATAGAAGGTATTTTTTTTCGGAAAAATTCTTGACATTATGATAACCCTATGGTAATCTTCGCCAGACGTGAATGAGCGCTCACTCACCTGATCTTTGAGGTCTATTAAATATTTGATTTACCTTCCATGTCTTACTAATCATATAAAAATAAAAAAACAATACTTTAATTATTGTTATAAGGGTATCCAATTATAGTAAAAGGAGGATGTGATTAATGGCATACGATGCGGTGAAGATGGCAGACTGGCAGATTTCCGAAGCAGCAGAGAAAAACATGCCAATGCCCGATGAGTGGAGAGAAAAACTGGGGCTTGAAAGAGATGAGATGCTTCCTATGGGCAGACTGGCAAAATTAGATTTTCTGAAAATCATTAAACGTTTGAAAGATAGACCAGATGGGAAATACATCGAGGTTACCGCTATTACACCCACTCCCTTGGGTGAGGGCAAAAGCACCACCTCAATGGGACTGATCGAAGGACTTGGGAAACGTGGTGTAAACGTAGGCGGCTGTATCAGGCAACCATCAGGCGGTCCAACCATGAACGTTAAGGGAACCGCAGCCGGTGGAGGTAATGCCCTCCTCATCCCTATGACCGAGTTCTCACTGGGACTGACAGGGGATATTAACGATATCATGAACGCCCACAACCTTGCCATGGTGGCATTGACCGCTCGAATGCAGCACGAGCGGAATTACAATGACGAACAACTCCAGAGGCTTACCGGAATGCGGCGTCTCAGTATCGATCCCACCCGGGTGGAGATGGGATGGATTATGGACCTTTGTGCCCAGTCATTAAGGAATATAGTTATCGGTCTTGGTGGTCGCATGGATGGGTTTACCATGCAGTCCAGGTTCGGTATAGCCGTGGGTTCCGAATGCATGGCTATTCTTGCTGTTATCAGAGACCTGGCAGATTTGAGGAAGCGTCTTGATGAGATAACCGTGGCATTTGATAAGAACGGCAATCCAGTTACAACCGGGGACCTGGAGGTGGGAGGAGCGATGACCGCCTTCATGCGCAACACAATCAATCCAACCCTTATGTGTACTGCCGAATATCAGCCCTGTATGGTTCATGCCGGGCCATTTGCCAACATTGCGGTAGGCCAGTCTTCCATCATCGCTGACCGCGTTGGATTGAAACTCTTCGACTACCATGTGACAGAGAGTGGCTTTGCAGCCGATATCGGGTTTGAGAAATTCTGGAACGTGAAATGTCGGTTCAGTGGCTTGAAACCCCATGTTTCCGTCTTGACCGCTACTATCCGTGCCCTCAAGATGCACGGTGGAGGCCCAAAGGTTGTCGCCGGCAAGGCACTTCCCGATGAGTATACAAAAGAGAATCTGACGCTGGTAGAAAAGGGATGTGAGAATATGGTTCACCATATTAACACTATCCGTAAGTCTGGTATTAATCCAGTAGTCTGTATCAACCGTTTCTATACCGACACTGATGCCGAGGTTGCAATTGTAAAAAAGGCAGCCGAGGCAGCCGGGGCACGTTGTGCTGAATCCAGGCATTGGGAAATGGGTGGAGAAGGTGCTCTAGAACTGGCTGATACTGTGATGGATGCATGCAAAGAAGAAAACCAATTCAAATTTCTCTATCCACTGGAGATGAAGCTGCGAGACCGAGTTGCCCTGATTGCCAAGGAGGTTTATGGGGCTGACGGTGTGTCATGGAGTCCGGAGGCTGAGGCAAAGGCCAAAATGCTGGAAGGTGATCCTAAATATGCAGATTATGCTACAATGATGGTAAAGACCCATCTGAGCCTTACGCATGATCCGACTATTAAAGGTGTTCCCAAAGGATGGACTCTGCCTGTTCGTGACGTTTTGATATATTCCGGTGCGAAGTTCCTCTGCCCTTGTGCAGGAACCATTAGCCTTATGCCAGGAACAAGCTCTAACCCTGCTTTCAGAAGGGTAGATGTGGATGTCGATACCGGTAAGGTGAAAGGACTTTTCTAGTATTTGCTGATAGAGAGGGGACTTTTTTGAGTTTTGTAATAGCAGTGGCAGGAAAAGGAGGGATAGGCAAAACAACAAT
The DNA here is from genome assembly GCA_040757775.1 of Thermodesulfobacteriota bacterium. Taxonomy (NCBI): domain Bacteria; kingdom Pseudomonadati; phylum Thermodesulfobacteriota; species Thermodesulfobacteriota bacterium. Next base: position 23,599 of record JBFLWQ010000006.1, on the reverse strand, counting down.
AACAGGCTTAATGATTCGTGCCCTTAAAAGAAGGGGTAAAGTTCCCATACTTGCTGTTGATGCAGATTCTAATGTAAATCTGGCGGAGACAATAGGATTCAAGCAGGGGAAGACAGTTGGCGCTGTGAGGGAAGATTTTTCCTCTGAGATCTCCAATATACCACCCGGAATGACAAAAGAGACCTTTCTGGAATTAAAACTCAACGAGGGATTGATAGAAGGAGAAGGGGTGGATGTTATAACCATGGGGAGGGGTGAAGGCCCTGGGTGTTACTGTCCTGTAAATAACATGCTCAGGAGGTTCCTGGATATTCTTGGTAAAAACTATCCTTTTGTGGTAATAGACAATGAAGCTGGGATGGAACATTTGAGCAGGCGCATTTTGCAGAGAATCGATGCATTGCTGATTGTCTCAGATCCTACGCCAAAAGGTATCAGGACAGCAGGGAGAATCAGGGAACTTATCAAAGAACTTGAGTTATCAATAAAAGACACTTACTTTATAATAAACAGAATCCAGGGGGAGATGGAACCTATTATTGAGACTGAGATGGAGAAACAGGGGTTCAATTCTTTTTACGGTATCCCCATGGATAGACTGATCTATGATTATGATATATCTTTAAAACCTTTGATGGATTTGCCTGATGAATCTATTGCAGTAATTGCAGTTAACAAAATTCTGGACGAAATCATTAATTAGGTTGTTTGGGTAAAATAATTAACCTTGATGGATTTTTTACGAAGCCATCAACCTTGGGAGGGGAAAATGGCAGCAAAGATCATTAGTGGAACAGAGGTGGCAGGACAGATCAGGGAGGAACTGAAGAAGGAAGTGACTGAACTGAAAGAGAAACACAATGTGATTCCAGGGTTGGTCACCATTCTGGTAGGAGAAAATCCTGCATCAGTAAGTTACGTGACCGGTAAACAGAAGACCGCAAAGGAGTTAGGATTTTATTCGTTACAGGACAATCAGGCTGATAATATCACAGAGGAATCTTTACTGGGGTTGATTGACAAATATAATAAGGATCCCAAAATTCATGGCATACTGGTACAGTTGCCGCTGCCTAAACATATTAATGAAACGAAAGTGCTCTATGCTATAGATCCGAAGAAGGACGTGGATGCCTTCCACCCGGTCAACCTTGGGAAATTGATGATAGGTGAGGCGGATTACCTGCCCTGTACCCCTTCTGGAGTTCAACAGTTGTTAATCAGGAGTGGTGTTGAAACCAGTGGGGCAGAGGTGGTGGTTGTAGGCCGGAGCAACATTGTTGGCAAACCTGTGACCAATATTCTTTTGCAAAAGCAAAAAGGTGCGAATGCAACAGTAACAATATGTCATACAGGAACTAAAGATATGGCATCTCATACCAGGAGGGCCGATATTCTTATAGTTGCAGCAGGAAAACCTAAAGCGATAACAGCAGATATGGTAAAAAAGGGTGCCGTTGTTATCGATGTGGGTGTGAACCGTATTGGAAAATCAGAATCAGGAAAGGCGATCCTTTGTGGAGATGTAGACTTCGAAGCTGTTAAGGAAAAGGCAAGTGCTATTACGCCTGTGCCAGGAGGGGTTGGCCCAATGACGATCACTATGTTGATGATGAATACGGTAAAATCTGCTAAAGTTCATGCAGGGTTAGTTTAAAGGATATCTTTCTTATTTATTAATCTGTAGAGGGAGGTAGAGAATTAATGGCCTTTGAAATTACAAAATCACATTATACAGGAAAGATAAAAGAGGTAACTCTGGGTGCCGGGAAAAGAACAGTAACCGTAGGCGGAGAAACCTCCTATCCATTCTATCTATTTGAGGGGGAGATGCCCAATCCTCCCAGGATTGCCATGGAAATCTGGGACATGGAGCCTGAGGAATGGCCTAAGGCTGTTATTGAGCCCTTCAAAGACGTATTAAAAGATCCGGCAGCATGGGCAAAGAAGTGTGTAGAGGAATACGGTGCTGATATGGTTATAGTGCAGCTAAAAAGTACCGACCCAAATGGGTTGAACAAGGGGCCTGGAGAAGCTTCTGCCACGGTAAAAAAGGTATGTGAAGCGGTGGACGTCCCGGTGATAGTCTGGGGATGTGGCGACAAGGAAAAGGATGTCGAAGTTTTAAAGAAGGTTGCTGAAGATAACCAGGGAAAGAATTTGCTTTTGGGGCCGGTAGAAGAGGCTACCCATAAGCAGATAGGCGCCAGCGCCCTGGGGTTTCACCAATCAGTTATTTCTTCTTCTCCTATAGACATAAATCTGGCCAAGCAGCTAAATGTACTTCTCGACAACCTGGGAGTGAGTCCGGAAAAGATTATTATAGATCCCACCACAGGGGGATTGGGATACGGGCTGGAATATTCCTATTCGGTTATGGAAAGGATTCGGATGGCTGCTCTGACCCAGGAAGATGAGAAGTTGCAGAGTCCCATAATAAACAATCTGGGTAATGAAATCTGGAAGTGTAAAGAGGTCAAACTGAGCCTTGAAGAGGCACCTACTCTGGGCGATCCGGCAAAAAGGGGGGTAATGCTGGAGTGTGTAGGCGCTGTTTCTTATCTCATGGCCGGTTCGGATATTCTCGTATTGAGACATCCAGAGAGTGTTAAGTGGGTGAAAGAGTTTATGAATCTGATGATGACCGGTGATATGGCAATGAGTTCTGGCAAAATTACCGGGAAACTAAATGCCATAAATATTAAGCCGGAAGGTGACTTTCCAAAGATAATAAAAATAGAAGTCAAGGCAGAGCCTAAAGAGGAAAAGAAAGAAGATGCCCAAAAAGTACCTCCAAAGGAAAAGGTAGCGGAAAAGAAGAAGGTGGAGGAAAAACCAAAGTCAGTAGATATCAAGGCTGAAGAAAAAGCTAAACCCAAAGTTGAGGAAGAAGCGAAGGCCAGGGCGGAAGCTGATGCTGAAGCAAAAGCCAGGGCAGAGGTAGAGGCAAAGGCAAGGGCTGAAGAAGAAGCAAAGAAAAAGACTGAAGAAGAGGCAAAATCCAAGGCTGAAGCAGAAGCCAGAGCCATAGCCGATGCCGAAGAGAAGGCAAAAGCAGACGCCAGGGCAAAGGAAGAAGCCGAGAAAAAAGCTAAAGAGGATGCCAAAGCTAAGGTTAGAGATGAAGAAGAGGCATTGAAACAATCCAGGGCGAAAGAAAAGGCAGAGAGGGAAAAATCGCAAGAAGCACGTGTGGAAGGTCCCCGAGTCTTGAAAGTAGCAGAGGTTCAACTTTCTCCAGTGGATAAATTGTTAGCCCAGGTTAATCGGGTTAATAGAAGGAGCTAATTATGCTTTAAGGGAAAGCAGCCTCAGGGCTGTTAAAGAAGGAGGCAAGAGAAATGGCATCAGAAGAAGCCAAAGAAACCTTGAAGGTTGTAGAAAAAGAAAAAAAGAAGATCAAACCCGAAGAAAAGAGTGTAGATTCTGCCACCATCCAGATGCTACATAAGGCTCAACAGGATGGAGTGGAAACAATCTTTGATCGGGCTGAAACCATGAAACCCTGCAATATTGGTATTCAGGGAACCTGTTGTAAGATGTGTGCCCAGGGTCCCTGCCGTCTTCCTTTAACCAAGAAGGATTTGGAAGGAAAGGATACCCGGATGGGACTCTGCGGGGCTACTCCAGAAACTATTGCTGCCCGTAATTTTGTCCGTATGATTGCTGCCGGGGCAGCTGCCCACTCTGATCACGGCAGAGGAGTGGCCGAGGTCTTTTTAGCCGCGGCCCGTAAAGAGTCAGAGGATTATAAAATAAAAGACGAGAACAAGCTCAAAGAAATAGCCGGAGACTTTGGGGTATCTAGCACTGTAGTGGTGGACGGCGAAGAGAAAGACCGGGATGTTTATGATATAGCTGTTGAAGTAGGCGAAAAGGCACTGGGTGAGTGGGGTAAGCAGGAAGGCGAGATCTATTATGCCAAACGCGCCCCCAAAACCCGTTATGAACTCTGGAAAAAATTGGATGTTATCCCTCGGGGTATTGACCGGGAGATTGTCGAGATCATGCACCGGACCCACATGGGGGTGGATCAGGATTATGAAAACCTGATGAAACAGGGCTCCCGGGCGGCATTGGCTGATGGCTGGGCAGGGTCCATGATGGCTACTGACATGCAGGATGTGCTGTTTGGTACCCCCTTTCCGATTCACGGGGAAATTAACCTGGGGGTTTTGAAAAAGGATCATGTGAATATCATTGTCCATGGCCATGAGCCCCTTCTTTCAGAAATGATTGTTGTAGCATCTCAGGACCCTGAGATGCTACAGTATGCAGCTACCAAAGGGGCTAAAGGAATTGTTCTGGCAGGCATGTGCTGTACTGCCAACGAAATTCTGGTCCGCCACGGTATGCCCATTGCCGGAAACTACCTTCAGCAGGAGCTGGCATTGATTACAGGAGCCGTGGATGCCATGGTGGTTGATGTTCAGTGCATCATGGAAAATCTGGCTAATATTGCTCAATGCTATCATACCAAGCTGATAACCACCAATACCCGGTGCAAGATTGCTTCCGGAGATACAATCCATATTCAATTTGACGAACACCATGCCCTTGAAGATGCTAAACGGATCGTCAAAACCGCAATCGATAACTTTCCAAACCGTAAGGCAGAAGTCCTGATTCCCAAGGAAAAAGAAAAGATGGTAGTCGGATTCAGTTATGAGGCTATTAATTACCATCTGGGCGGGACATTCCGCGGCTCTTATGTTCCATTGAATGATAATATTATTAACGGCCGTATACGCGGGATTGGGGGCGTGGTGGGATGCAACAATGCCCGTACCATGCATGACAGTGCTCATTTGATTGTTGTCAAGGAACTTTTGAAAAACGATGTCATAGTCCTGACCACGGGCTGTAACGCCATGGCCTGCGGGAAGGCCGGGCTCCTGACCCCGGAAGCGGCCAAGGTCTATTGTGGGCCTGGCCTGGCTGAAGTATGTGAGACTGTGGGATTACCCCCTGTCTTACATATGGGATCCTGCGTGGACAATAGCCGTATACTAATGGCTGCTACTGAAGTGGTTAAAGCCGGGGGGCTTGGAAACGATATCAGTGATCTCCCCGCCGCCGGATGTGCCCCGGAATGGATGAGTGAAAAAGCCATCTCTATCGGGCAATACTTTGTTGCTTCTGGGGTCTATACTCTCTTTGGGGTCAACCTCCAGGTTGAAGGGTCTCCAGTTTTCAAGGACTACCTGTTTAATGGGATGGAAAAGGTCTTTGGCGGCAAATGGGACCTGGTCGAAGACCCTTATGAAATGGCCCGCAAGATGATTGCCCATATAGACGCCAAACGTAAGGCTCTGGGTATTGATAAGGCTAGGGAGCGGGTGCTCATGGATATGGCTGACCGGCAGAAGCTGGAGGCAGCTTAATCTTTACTATAATGACCTCTTAAGAAAGGAGGATTTTTCTCAATGTCCAAGTTAGTTGCTTTTGCCGCCATTCAAGGCGCATACAATATCGTTTCCAAAGCTGAGGGGACTCTCAAAAAGGCACTGGAAAAACACGGGCCGGATAAGAAGATTGAATTCCCCAATACGGCTTATTATCTTCCTATTATCTATTCTATCCTTGGAATTCCGGTAAAAACCTTGGGGGATGCCCAAAAACCTATGGAAGTAGCCAGAAAACTTCTGCCGGCTCATGTGAAGAATATGTACCACCTGCCCTACTTGGGACCTCTGTTAGACGCCGGTATGGCTGCCCTTTTTGCAGAGGAGGTGGTAGAGGCTATTCGTTATCTGGAAGACCCTGGTTTCTATCTGGTCAGTGAGGATGTTGATGAGACCTCGGGAAAAATCTGGCTTGGAGCCGCTGAAGATACAGTCTTCCGTAAACGAGGAGTTGAATTTGTGGATGGAACCGCCCCGGGTTTTGCGGCTATCGTCGGAGCTGCTCCTGATCCTGAGACGGCCAAGTGGATTGCGGAAGAATACCAGAAAAAGAACCTCTATGTTTTCATGTGTGCCAACCAAAATGGCACCACTTTTTCAGAGCAGCTTCTGGAAGCCGGGGTACAGATTGGCTGGAATACCCGTCTGGTTCCCTTTGGACCTGATATCTCCGCTGCGGTGTTTGCCCTAGGTTTTGCCAACCGTGCGGCTATGGCATTTGGGGGGATCAAACCAGGGGATTATAAGAGGGTGCTTCTCTATAATAAGGACAGAATCTTTGCTTTTGTCAATGCATTGGGTGAGGTGAATGCCGAATGGGCGGCCAATGCTGCCGGTTGTGTCAACTGGGGGTTCCCCACCATTGCCGATACCGACATACCCGAAATTCTGCCTACCGGAGTCTGCACGTACGAACATGTGGTTGCTAATGTTCCTCACAGGGAAATGCCCCAAAAGTCTATAGAGATTCGGGGGCTTAAGGTAACCGTGGCTAGTGTGGATATCCCGTTGGCATATGGTCCGGCATTCGAAGGGGAGCGGGTAAGAAAAGACGATCTTTACCTGGAGATGGGTGGTGGAAAAACCCAGGCGGTTGAGCTCTGCAGTATGGCAGATATGAAGGAGATTGAAGACGGCCAGATAGAAGTAATAGGACCTGATATTAAAGATATAAAAAAAGGCGACAGACTCCCCCTTGGTATCTTTGTCCAGGTTGCAGGACGTCAGATGCAGGAAGACTTTGAGCCCATCCTTGAAAGGCAGATACATCACCTTATCAATTATGCCCAGGGTGTTATGCACATTGGACAGCGGGATATCGCATGGATCAGGGTTGGTGAACAGGCTGTGAACAAAGGGTTTACCCTCAGGGACATCGGGGTAATCCTCCATGCCAAACTACACCAGGATTTTGGCGCCATTCTGGATAAGGTGCAGGTCACTCTTTATACTAAGAAAGATGATGTGGACAAGCTGACCGCTACTGCCAGGGAAAATTACAAGAAACGCGATGCCAGGGTAGAACAGATGACGGATGAAGGTGTGGAGACCTACTATTCTTGCACTCTGTGCCAGTCTTTTGCTCCCAACCATGTATGCATGGTAAGCCCGGAGAGGACAGGTCTCTGCGGCGCTTATAACTGGATGGACTGCAAGGCTTCTTACGAGATCAACCCCACCGGCCCAAACCAGCCGGTAGAAAAGGGAGAATGTATCGATCCGAAATTAGGACAGTGGAAGGGTGTAAATGATTTTGTCTATAAGGCATCACGGCAGAATGTAACCCATTATAATTTCTATAGTCTTGTCCACGACCCTATGACTACCTGCGGATGCTGTGAATGTATCGCAGCTGTGCTTTCCGGATGTAACGGGATTATGACAGTGGGTAGGGACTACACTGGAGAGACCCCGTCGGGGATGAAATTTACGACTCTCGCCGGAGTTATGGGGGGCGGGGCATCCTCACCAGGGTTCGTAGGACACAGCAAATACAATATTTGCCAGCGGAAGTTCATTTCTGGAGACGGCGGGCTGCTGCGGATGGTCTGGATGCCCAAAGGGCTAAAAGAGGAACTCAGAGAAGGATTATTAAGGCGGGGAAAGGAATTGGGATGCCCAGACTTGATCGATAGGATAGCTGACGAGACGGTGGGTATCACCGAGGATGAAATTATGCCGTTCTTAAAGGAGAAAGATCATCCGGCGCTAAAGATGGAACCTATTATAGGCTGATCACGGTTTTGATTTGGCCCTCCCCCTGTGTGAGGGCATTTCTCTGTGTATAAAAGTTGAGGAGGAAAGATCGTTATGGCTCTTACAGGTATAGAGATTTTTAAATTGCTTCCCAAAACAAATTGTAAGGAATGTGGTGTTCCTACCTGCCTTGCCTTTGCGATGAATCTGGCGGCGGGAAAGGCTGAGCTTTCCGCCTGTCCCTATGTTTCTGAAGAGGCAAAGGAAAAGCTTGCAGAAGCCTCCGCTCCTCCAATAAGGCAGCTCACGGTTGGATACGGAGACAGGCAGGTAAAGGTGGGAGGAGAGACAGTTCTTTACCGTCACGAGAAGACCTTTTTTAATCCAACTGGGCTGGCTGCCCTATTAACTACCGATATGGATGCAGATACTGTTGATATGAAACTAAGGAAATGGGATACCTTCCAGTATGAGAGGGTAGGGCTAAACCTTAGACCAGAACTTGTAGCCGTCAAAGATACCAGTGGCGATGCAGGGAAATTCGAGGCACTGACAAAGCAAGTGGCAGATACCAGCAATTTCAGCTATATTCTCATGAGTGAGGATAGCGATGTTATGGCTGCAGGCATCAAGGCAAAGAGCGGAACGAACCCCCTCATATATGCTGCAACCAATGACAATTTTGAAAAGATGGCAAAATTGGCTGAGGAAAGCAGATGCCCTCTGGCGATTAAAGGTACTAACATTGACAACTTAATCGAATTGTCAGATAAGGCAACTGCCCTGGGGCTTAAAGATCTGGTGCTTGACTCAGGGGCAAGATCGATAAAGCAGGTTTATGAAGATCAGATTGCCATCAGGAGGGCGGCACTTCTCGCCAAGAACAAGTCCCTGGGGTTCCCTACAATTTCTCTCCCTTTTGAAATGGCAGAGACCCTGGAACAGGAAACACTTATCGCCTCGATGCTGATTGCAAAGTATGGCAATATAGCAGTGATGTCAGATTTCGATGGAGCGAGCCTTTTCCCACTTCTCCTGGAACGTTTGAATATTTACACCGATCCCCAGCGTCCCATGGTGGTGACACAGGGGATCTACGAAATCAATAATCCGGATGAAAACTCGCCGATTTGTATTACATCTAATTTTGCCCTTACTTACTTTATCGTTTCCGGAGAGATTGAAGGCAGCAAGGTCCCTACATGGCTTTTGATTATTGATACCGAAGGACTTTCAGTTATGACGGCATGGGCAGCAGGCAAATTCGTAGGCGATGCACTGGGGATCTTTGTTAAGAAGTGTGGTATCATAGATAAGGCTAAGACAAGAAAGATAATTATTCCAGGGTATGCAGCGTCTATCAGTGGAGACCTGGAAGAGGAGTTGGGAGACTGGGAAGTAGCAATCGGACCAAGAGAAGCTGCCCATCTCCCTGCCTACTTGCGACAGCTGTCTGCATAAGAAACTTTATAGGAAAAGAGAGGGGTAAGTATGTTACGAATCGGAGAGAATTTAAATGTAATGGTAACGAAGATTGGCACTGCCATGAAGGAGAAAGATCCCGGTCCAATCAGAGAACTGGCAAAAGCAGAAGCGGAAAAAGGAGTGAACTGGATTGACATTAATCTGGGGCCGGCAAGAAAAGGCGGACCTGAACTGATGGAGTGGATTGTAAAGACCGTTCAGGAGGTAGTGCCGGATATACCTCTGGCTTTAGACACATCTAATATAGAGGCTATTGAGGCAGGGTTGAAGGTCCATAAGGGAAGAGCGATGATAAACTCGATCATGGCAAGACCGGAAAGGATGGATGCTATGATACCCCTAGCTGCAAAATACAATGCCCAGGCTATAGCCTTGCTCTGGGGGCCTTCGGGGATGCCACGAGATGAAAATGAAAGGTCAGAACTTACTGTAACTCTGGTTTCTGCTATGCTTGAAGCCGGCATAGCCCCGGAGGATATATTCGTGGATCCCATTATGACGCCTGTTAACGTCCAGCAAGACCAGATAAAAAGCATGGTAAACTTTATGATGATGTTTCCCGATATAGCAGAAGCCCTGGCACCAGGGCTAAAATCCACCTGTGGTCTATCGAATGTCTCCAATGGGGCACCTGAACACTTGCGTCCCATACTGAATCAGACATTTATAGTAATTTTAGAAAAGTATGGGATGTACTCAGCAATCGTTGATGCCTTTGATGATGAAATGACCGCCTTCTGCAAGGGTGAGAGACCGAAGATCAAGAAGATAATCGAGGATATTTGTGATGGCAATGAACCTAATCTGGCATCATTGACAAAGGAAGAACTCGATTATGTAAAAACGGCGAAGGTTCTTCTGGGACATTCCTTATATTCGGACTCGTGGCTTGAACTCTAATTAGTTTTTAAACGACTGAAAGAATTATTCCCTGTTAAGAAAGCTTTCCTGATACAAAGATCGGGATTATCGAAGAAGCCTAAATCAATTAATCGAAGGGCGAATCTCGTGAAGCATGATTAACCGCGGGACGCCCTTTTTTAACGTGGGTTAATAAATATGGAAGCTAAAGTGCTGTTAGAAAGAAATAACGGGCCATCTTTTCTTCAAGAAATAGAGGATAAACGGGAGGTTGAAATCTCTTCCTGTTTTCAATGTAAAAAGTGTTCCAATGGTTGCCCGGTAAACTTTGCTATGGATATTATGCCTCATAAGATAATACATATGATTCGTCTAGGGTTAAAGGATGAGGTATTAAAGAGTTCTACCATCTGGGCATGCGCTTCATGCGAAACGTGTACTACCAGATGCCCAAATAATATAGATATTGCTAAATTGATGGATGCCTTAAGGCAGATAGCCACTGATTTAGAGTTTGATACGGCACAAAAAGATGTTCCTGTATTCCACGCAGCTTTTCTTTCATCAGTTAAGAAGAGGGGAAGAATTCATGAATTGGGTATGATAGGAGAATATAAATTAAAAACCGGAGACTTGATGAGGGATTCCATGCTGGGGTGGGAAATGTTCAAAAGAGGAAAGTTGAAAATCCTGCCTTCCGGAATTAGGGGAAGAAAAGAGGTTAGGGGTATCTTTGAAGAAGCTCAAAGGAGAAAGAAATCATGAGGGTTTCCTATTATCCGGGTTGCTCACTAGAGGGCAGTGCCCGGGATTACGATGAATCCCTTAGAAGGGTATTTGATGTGTTGGGCATTGAACTGAGGGAGCTGGAGGATTGGAATTGCTGTGGGGCAAGCTCTGCCCATATAACTGATGATTTTCTGTCAATTGCATTGCCTATGAGAAATCTGGAAATTGCAGAAAAAGAGAATGATGATTTGCTAATTCCCTGCATGGCTTGTTTTAACAGGTTAAAAAGCGCAGAAAAGGCGGCAATTGGTGAAATAAAAACGGATGTGAAGACATCCTATAAGGGTAAGATAAAGATTAAACATATTCTGGACTTTTTAAGCGAGGATGAAAACCTTGCCCTTATGGAAAGATTTGTTAAAAAGCCTTTAACAGATCTGAGGGTTGTATCTTTCTACGGATGTCTGTATGCACGTCCTCCGAAGATTACGGATGTAGCTGATTATGAAGACCCTAAGAGTATGGATAGATTGATAAATATTTTAGGGGCAGAAAGCAAACCATGGTCATTTAAGACAGATTGCTGCGGTGGCAATCTAGCATTGACCAGGATTGACATCGTAAAGAGATTGGGCAATAACCTTTTTGATATGGCAATTGAGGCTGGCGCTGATTGCATTGCGGTGGCGTGTCCTCTGTGCCATGCCAACCTGGATACAAGGCAGAAGGAGATATCTGATGAATATGGGAAGGGATACTATCTGCCTGTATTCTATATGACTGAATTAATAGGATTATCTATGGCTCATGGTGACGCTGAGAAATGGCTCCGAAGACACATGGTCGATCCAATGGAGTTGTTAAGGTCTGTAGGGCTTATGTAAGTCGTGAATCGTGAATGGCGAATCGTTTTTTATTTTACGATTAACGACTCACGATTCACGAATAAAGAGGTGGTTTAGATGTCGGATAGTAATCAACGAAAGATAGGTTCAGTAATGGTCATTGGCGCCGGCATTGCCGGAATGCAGGCATCTCTGGACCTGGCAAATTCTGGTTTTAAGGTATATCTGGTGGATGAATCAACGTCTATTGGTGGAAGAATGGCACAACTGGACAAGACATTTCCCACTAATGACTGCTCCATGTGTACAATTTCTCCCAAGCTTATTGAATGTGATAAACATCTCAATATAGATATAATAACAAATGCCAGGGTAGAAGATGTCCAGGGGGAGGCAGGTAACTTTAAAATAAAAGTGTTGAAGCGTCCCAGATTTATAGATGTTGAAAAGTGTAACGCCTGCGGTGATTGCATAGAGGTTTGCCCGGTAAATGTTTTTGCCGCATTTGAAGAGGAGCTGACAGACCGAAAGGCCATTTACAAAAACTTTCCTCAGGCTATACCCAGTGCTTACGCTATAGACAAAAAAGGGACATCTCCATGCAAGGCTACGTGTCCAGCTCATATACATGTTCAGGGATATATAGCCCTTATTGCAAAGGGCAGGTATGAAGAGGCACTGGCGCTCATCAAAAAGGACAATCCCCTTCCGGCAATCTGCGGAAGAGTGTGTCATCATCCCTGTGAGGGAAAGTGTACAAGGGGTAAGGTTGATGAACCGGTAGCCATCGATTTTCTGAAGCGCTTTGTCGCAGACTTAGAGCTTAAATCAAAAGAGAAAAAACTGCCAGAGATTGAAGAAAAAAGGGAAGAGAGAATAGCCATTATAGGTTCAGGCCCGGCAGGGTTAAGTTCGGCCTACTACCTGGCTTTGAAAGGTTACAATGTGACGGTCTTTGAGTCACTTCCAGTGGCAGGCGGTATGCTGGCTGTGGGAATCCCGGAGTACCGGCTCCCAAAGGACATACTGAATGCAGAGATAGATTATATAAAAGAGCTTGGAGTAGAGATAAGAACAAATATCAAGATAGGGGCAGACCTTACAATCCAGGACCTGCAGAAAGATGGATACAATGCCATATTTTTAGCGGTTGGATCTCATGTCAGCAGAAAGTTAGGTATAGAGGGAGAAGACCTGCAGGGGGTTGTTCACGGTGTTCACTTTCTAAGAGATATAAATCTTGGGGAAAAGGTTTCTCTTGGGAAAAGAGTTGCAGTAATAGGTGGCGGCAATGTTGCCATTGATTCTGTCAGAACGGCTTTAAGGTTAGGTGCCGAGGAGGCATTTATAATATATAGAAGGTCTATAGAAGAAATGCCTGCCAATGATGAAGAGATAGAGGAGGCAGAAGAGGAGGGTATAAAGATTCATTACCTTGTAGCCCCGGTCAGAATTTTGGGTAAGGACGGTAAGGTAGTTGGGCTGGAATGTATAAAAATGGAGTTGGGAGAGCCAGATGAAAGCGGGAGAAGAAGGCCGGTCCCTATCAAAGATTCAGGATTCGTTATGGATGTAGATGCGGTAATCCCTGCTATAGGGCAGTCTCTTGATACGGCATTTATGTCGCCTGAGATTGAACTAAAGCTAAGCAAAAGTAATACCATTGATATAGATCCTGTTACGTATGCTACAAATATATCAGGGATATTTGCAGGAGGGGACGCTGCTTCAGGTCCAGCCACTGTTGTCGAGGCTATAGCTGCTGGTAAGGAAGCCGCTGTCTCTATTGACAGGTATTTAAAGGGAGAGGATCTGCACGAAGGCAGGGGCGAGGCCCTGGAGGAGATAGAGGTAGATACCCATGGAATCGAAAGATCAACCCGCCAGAGAATGCCAAGACTCGACGTGAAAGAGAGGATAGGCAGTTTTAATGAAGTTCAGTTGGGGTTTTCTGAGTCCCAAACCCTTGAAGAGGCAAACAGATGCCTGAATTGTGGTATCTGCAGTGAGTGTTTACGTTGTGTTGATGCATGCACTGCAAAGGCAATAAACCACCAGATGAAGGAAGAGCTTGTTGATATAGATGTGGGCTCCATAATACTAACTCCAGGGTATGAAGAGTTTCATGCAGACATAAAAGGAGAATATGGTTATGGCAGGATGAAGAATGTGGTTACGAGCCTTGAGTTTGAGAGAATACTGTCAGCATCAGGACCCTACCATGGTCATGTTTTACGTCCATCGGATCAAACCACCCCAAAGAGAGTAGCATGGATTCAATGCGTTGGTTCTCGTGATGCTTCTTGCGGCAAAGAGTACTGTTCATCAGTTTGCTGTATGTATGCAACAAAGGAAGCAATAATGGCTATAGACCATGTAGAAGGTCTTGAAGCAACTGTTTTCTATAATGATATAAGGGCATTTGGGAAAGGTTTTGAATCTTACTATGAAACAGCGAAGAATAAATACGGTGTAAAATATATAAAGAGTATCGTCTCAAATGTAAAAGAGTTTCAAAAGACCAACAACCTTATGGTGAAGTACACCACGGATAACGAACAGATTAAAGAAGAAGAGTTTGATATGGTGGTTTTGTCTGTTGGTTTGGTGCCGTCACCCGGGACAAGAGAGTTGGCTGAAAAACTCTCAGTACAACTGAATCAGTATGGTTTCTGCGAAACTAATACTCTTGCGCCTAATGTCACATCAAGACCAGGGGTCTATGTTGCCGGTGCCTTTGAAGCACCTATGGATATTCCTGAATCGGTAATGACGGCTAGCAGCGCTGCAGACCTTTCGTCAGAACTCCTTTCCAGTGAAAGGGGGAGCATGATCAAAGAAAAAATCTATCCTCCTGAAAGAGAAATTGCTTCTGAGGAAGAGAGGGTAGGAGTCTTTGTCTGTAGATGCGGTACAAACATAGCAAGGGTTGTAGATGTACCTGGAGTAGCTGAATACGCCAGGGCACTCCCAGGAGTTGTTCACGCTGAAGAGAATCTCTTTACATGTTCCACTGATACTACAAGTAATATGATAAATATTATAAAGGAAAAGGGTATAAACAGAGTGGTTGTAGCATCATGTACTCCAAGAACCCATGAACCCCTTTTCCAGGACACCCTGAGAGAAGCAGGGCTTAACAAGTACTTGTTTGAAATGGCAAATATCAGGGATCAATGTTCCTGGGTTCATGCGAATTACCCAGCAGAGGCTACTGAAAAGGCAAAGGATTTAATCCGGATGGCAGTATCCAGAGCGAATACATTGGAACCCCTGCAGGAACTTCCTTTCAACGTTATCCCCCGTGGCCTCGTCGTAGGAGGCGGGGTAACAGGTATGACTGCTGCTCTTTCTTTGGCTTCCCAGGGGTACGAGACCTACCTTGTTGAAAAGACCGGTGAGCTTGGTGGTAATGCCAGGGATTTGCATTACACCCTGGATGAAATGGAACCAAGTAAGTATGTTGAGGAGTTGATTCAGCAAGTAGAGAAACAGAACAGGATAAAGATATTTAAGGATTCCCATATAGTTGAATTCTCCGGTCATGTGGGAAACTTTAAGACCAGGGTTTCTACCGGCGGGGACTTAAAAGAGTTGGAACATGGTGTGGTGATAATTGCTACAGGAGGGGTTGAGTACACACCTACAGAATACCTGTACGGACAGGATAAAAGGGTATTGACCCAGCGGGAACTGGAAAAAAAGATAGTGGCATCCAAAGAGGAGTTTAAAGATATAAAAGATGTTGTCATGATTCAATGTGTGGGTTCCAGAGACGATGAACACAGGTTCTGTAGCAGGGTGTGTTGCGGAGAGGCAGTAAAGAATGCCATTAAGCTTAAGGAGATTAATCCGGATATTAATGTTTATGTGCTTTACAGGGATATAAGGACATATGCCTTCAAGGAACTTTACTATAAAAAGGCGAGAGAGGCTGGTGTGGTATTTATCCGATATGATGCAGACAAAAAACCAGATGTTACCTCTTCTAACGACCAGCTTGAGCTGAAGGTGTTCGATGAAACCCTGGGAGCAGAGATTACCATAAAACCAGATTGTCTTGTCTTAAGTGCAGGTATCCATCCCCGTCCTGATGCAGAGGAATTAGCCACCACATTTAAGCTGCCCCTCAATATGGACGGTTATTTCCTGGAAGCCCATATGAAGTTGCGACCATTGGATTTCTCTAATGACGGAATATACTTATGTGGATTAGCCCATTCACCGAAATTCATAGAGGAAAGCATATCTCAAGCCAGGGGAGCAGTTGCCAGAGCCTGTACGGTTCTCTCTCAGGATCAGATGTATGTGAGCGGGATGGTATCAGTGGTTGATCAGGACAGGTGTGCTGCATGTCTTACCTGCGTCAGGGTATGCCCCTTTGATGTTCCGTCTATAAATAAGGAAGGTGTTGCAGAGATAGAGGCGGCATCCTGTCAGGGATGCGGCATATGTGCCTCGGCATGTCCACGAAAGGCTATAAGCCTGCAGAACTACAAGGACAATCAGGTTGTGGCAAAGTGTGCGGTTTTGTCTGTTGCATAGCAGCTAATCTATGATTAATAATAAAAGGAAGACGCTATATGAATGAATTTGAACCGAAAGTAATTGCCTTTTGCTGTCAGTACTGTGCCTATTCTGCTGCAGATTTAGCAGGTTCTATGAGGCTCCAGTACTCCCCAAACGTCAGGATTGTAAAGCTCATGTGTACCGGCAAGGTAGATGTAATACATTTGTTAAAGGCGTTTGAAGGTGGGGCAGATGCTGTCTTTGTTGCCGGGTGAGAAGAAGGAGAATGTCATTTCCTGGAAGGAAATCTGAGGGCAAAGAAACAGGTGAAGTACGCGAAAAAATTGCTGGATGAGATTGGCATTGACAGTAGAAGGGTAGAAATGTTCAATATGGGTGCATCAGATGCACAAAAATTTACAGGTGCGGCAGACGAAATGACAGAAAGAGCAAGAGAACTTGGCCCAAATCCCATAAGGGCAAAAAAACCATGAGTAGGGGCGAACCTATGTGTTCGCTTATGAATCGTGAATGATAAATGGTTTGCGATTCACGATTTACGAAGTTGAGAGGTGAAGGGATGATAGTTGCAGATAGAAAGCCTTTTGATGATATCAAGGCCATGCTTGAGGGTTTTGAGAGGATTTTAATAGTTGGTTGTGGTGAATGTGTTTCAGTCTGTATGGTTGGGGGAGAGAAAGAGGTTGAGATACTTGCCTCTCAGCTGAGAATGGCGGCAGGAAAAGAAGGAAAGAAAATAGAGATTGGAGAAGCAACCTTAGAAAGACAGTGCGATAGAGAATACCTGGAACTTCTGAAGGACAGGATAGACAATTATGATGTGGTTGTGTCTATGGCATGCGGTGCCGGGGTTCAATTTTTGGCTGAGATGTACGACCATAAGGTAGTCCTTCCCGCAACGAATACCAGATTCATCGGTGTTACAGAGGCGGAAGGGGTGTGGGCTGAAAGATGCAGGGCATGCAGCGATTGTGTACTGGCTGAGACAGGTGGAATCTGCCCTGTTACCATATGCGCCAAGGGTCTTTTAAACGGGCCCTGTGGTGGTACAAATGATGGGAAATGTGAGGTAGATAAAGGAAAAGACTGTGCATGGACCCTCATATATAACAGGTTGAACAAACTTGGCAGGTTAGACAGTATTCGAGAGATCTTTCCAGCAAAGAAATACAGTGTTCAAACTAGACCTGGGCGGAGAGTTCACGAAGCTTTCAAAGAAAAGGAGTAATTCATGGCAAAGTCATTTAAAGAAGCCCTTGATTCTGGAAAATTTGTTGTTACTGCAGAGGTGGGTCCCCCTAAAGGGGTCGACATAGAAGAGATGAAGCACCATATCGAGATACTCAAGGATAAGGTTGATGGACTCAATGTAACTGACAACCAAAGCTCTGTTATGCGAATCAGTACCCTTCCGGTCTGTCGGCTTATTCAGGAAGCAGGGGGAGAGCCGATCCTGCAAATGACTTGCAGGGACAAAAATCGTATTGCCCTTCAGGCGGAACTTCTGGGTGCGTATATACTTGGGATAAAAAATGTTCTTTGTTTGACGGGTGATTATGTAACGGTCGGGGATCATGTCGATGCAAAACCGGTCTTTGATCTTGATTCGGTACTTTTGCTAAAGGCAATTAGAGGATTAGAGCAGGGAAAAGACTTTGGAGGTAATGAGTTAAAGGGATCCCCTACTTTTTGCAAAGGGGCCATTGTGACCCCCGAGGCAAACCCCATTGAACCTCAGCTAATTAAGTTCGAGAAGAAAATCAAGGCAGGTGCGGAGTTTATACAAACCCAAGCTATTTATGATCTTGACAATTTTAAGAAATTCATGAAATATGCCCGTAAATTCGATGTGAAGATAATGGCTGGTATAGTCCTTCTCGTCTCTGCAGGTATGGCAAGATACATGAATGCCAACGTGCCAGGGATTTTTGTTCCCAAGGATTTAATAGACGAAATGGCAGGTGCTGAAAAGGGTAAGGCACTGGAAAAGGGTATCGAAATAGCAGGACGTATGATTAAAACCCTCAAGGACGAAAAAATTTGCGATGGGGTACATATAATGGCTATAGGGAAAGAAGGAAAAGTACCCGACATCCTGGCTGCTGCTGGTCTTCTTTAAAAGATTGTAGGACTAGAGAGAGCATTATGCCCGACGAACAAGAATTGCAGTTATCGACCCAGCGGGCGGAAAAACCCAAATTTCTGACCCAGACCAGGTTCAATGAACTCAACCTTCCCCCAGAGGTTCTTGCCGGACTGAGGGACTCAGGATTAACTTACTGTACCCCAATTCAAGCTCATGCCTTGCCCGTATCTCTAACTGGCAGAGATATAGCCGGTCAGGCACAGACTGGTACCGGCAAAACGGCAGTCTTTCTGGTAACCATCTTCACCAAGCTTTTGGCTTTGCCTAAGCGAAAAACCAACCTGCCTTCAGCCCTTATCGTTGCTCCAACCCGGGAATTGGCAATCCAGATATATGAAGACGCAAAGGTTTTTTGCCATCATACAGGTCTGAGCATAGCCCAGGTAATCGGAGGCATTGACTATCAGAAACAGGCTGAGACCCTACGTCAAGGAGCAGATATCGTCATATGTACTCCAGGCCGTATCATAGACTATTTAAAACAGGGCATCTTCAAAACCACCGGCATTAAAGTTGTAGTCATAGATGAGGCGGACCGCCTCTTTGACCTTGGTTTTACCAAAGATATGCGCTACATCCTGCGTAACCTCCCCCATTATGAAAAGAGACAGTCCATGCTCTTCTCCGCCACCCTCTCCTACCGCGTAATGGAACTGACCTACGATTACATGAACCTGCCCGAGTTTATCTCCGTTACGCCGGAGGAGGTGACTGTGGAAGGGATTGAACAATCGCTGTTCCACGTTGGAAAAAAGGAAAAACTCCCTTTACTCCTGGGTTTGCTAAAGAGGGAGGACTTAAACCAGGTACTTATCTTTGTCAATACCAAGGCCGGAGTGGAGTGGCTCACCCGTAAACTCAAGGGCAATGGGTGGCCGGCTGAGGGCATCACCGGTGACTTGCCCCAGCGCAAACGACTCAGCCTCATGAAACGATATAAGGACGGCAACATCAAGATTCTGGTAGCTACGGATGTGGCCTCGCGAGGGATTCATGTTGAGGATATCAGTCACGTCATTAATTACGACCTTCCCCAGGATGTTGATAACTATCTCCACAGGATAGGCAGGACTGCCAGGGCAGGCAAGACCGGGCGAGCCCTGACGCTCGTCTGCGAAGATTACGTATTTCGCCTGAAGCCTCTTGAGGAGATGCTGGGTTATAATATCCCTGTAGTCTGGCCCGAAGACGATTGGTTTATAAAAGACAAATCCAGGCCATTTTCAATGGAGGGAGAAAGGCGGAGAAAAAGCCCCACGCGTGAACACAGCCGTGGCAGAGACCGGGAGATGAAGAGACCTGCCCGACCTGACCACCGAAAGATACAAAAGAAGAGTAAAACCAGTTTCCAACCCGGCGGCCTGCCTGTGCCAGAATCCACTGCCGATTCCAAATCACCGACAGCCCAAAACGAACTTCGTAAGAAAAGGAAACGCCGCCGCAGAAAAAAATCCCCGACCCAGATGGGTGGAACCCCCGAATCGGCTAATGGTTAAGGTTAGCCATAAAATCCTTCGCCCTGAGTGAGGCCGAGGATGTCGGTCGTTTTCATCCCGTTAATTCGTGTAATTTTCATCAGATTCCCAGTTCAAAGGATTGGTTATTATGTATTCCCGTATTTTATTCAATTCCGTTTCATTGCGGATTATGTGTTCGTAGTAATTGCGTTGCCAGAGGGGGATACCGAATGTGCGGCGTGATTCGTTAATATCCTTTGTTGTCTGGTATTTAAAAAATGCAACAATTTGTCCCAATGTATGTTTTCGTATGTTCTTGTGTAGGGGCGGGGTTTCCCCGCCCTTTTTTATGGTTTTGGTCTCTGTTTTTGGTAAGGGCGAGGATACCTCGCCCCTACAACAATCATCTGCGATGAAAATGATACCGTGTATGTGATTCGGCATGATGATAAATTCATCCAATTCAATATTATTAAATCTATGTATTAATTCCGCCCACCATTTTTAAATCATTTCTCCCAAAAGATTTGTGTGGGTCTTCCCTTCTGCAATTTCCCCAAATAAACATTCCCTGTCTTTCGTGCATATCGTTACATAATATATTCCTGCCTGTGAATAATTGTATCCCTTCAAGCGGATTGAACGACGCTGGTGGATGTCAGAATTGTATTTCAGACCGACCTCGCTTTCTCCAACCGATTCCATACCAACCCCACCACCGCCTCATAGACTGCATCCCGTCGCCCTGGGTGAGTCCGAAGATATCGGTCGTTTTCATCCTGTTAATTCGTGTAATTTTCATCAGATTCCCAGTTCAAAGGATTGGTTATTATGTATCCCCGTATTTTATTCAATTCCGTTTCATTGCGGATTATGTGTTCGTAGTAATTGCGTTGCCATAATTTGCCAGCATTCAATCCAATATTTTTATGTTTATAAATGCACAAGGATTTAAAAGAACCAATAATATGACCCAATGTTGTTGTAGGGGCAACCCTATGTGGTTGCCCTGATTGTTGGTGGGGTTTATTTATTATTTCAGGGCGACCACGCAGGGTCGCCCCTACGGTTGCCCTCTTGGGTAAGGACAAGCCTTACCCCTACATTTTAAATGACATGGATTTTACCTTCTCCAACCGATTCCTTACCAACCCCACCACCACCTTATAAACCGCATCCCGCTCGCCCTAGGTCAAGCCGAGGATGTCGAAGACTATGTCGTTTAGGGCTTTGCGGTCAGGGAGGGGATTAGGCTTTTGCTTGCTGATGGGGGATGGGCAGTGTTGAGGTAACTTTTACACCAGTTCCTTAAGTTCGTCAAGTGTGATGGCTGCCTTTTTGATAATATTATTAAGTGTGCCCTTTTTGACTTCCTTATGCAATGGAACGACAACCGAAATGTTTCCCGCCAGATTGTGCATGAAGATATGGCTTCCCCTCTGATGGTCAACGATAAAGCCTTTCCTCCGCAAAGCTTTAACAACATCTTTGCCTGAAAATGTTTTGCTCAAAGAGTCATCTCCACTTCTTTCAGAATAACATTTGGTCTGGATTTTATCTGATTCAGTTTTTCGAGCCCTTCGAGATAAGTATGTATTGCCTCTTTCGCATTCTCAACAGCTTCTTCTTCAGTCTCCCCCTGTGTAAAACAGCCGTCCAATGCGGGCACGGTTACATTGAATCCGCCTTCCTCAGCAGGTTCAAGTATTATATTGAATTTCATAACAATTACCTCCTCACTTTTTCATTATACTGTATTCCCATCACACACTCCTAGCCTTCTCCCTCACCAACCTCTATCCCTTCAGCATTTCGTTCAATTTTGCTTCCCATTCAGCATAAAGCGAAAGCAACGCTTTGAGGGCATTTAAGTTGTCACCGTGGATAATGAGATTGTCATGGAGACTAACTTTGTCTGTAAGACCTTTATCTTTTTTCGGAATCAGCTCATGGTATTTGACCAACAGATGATGGTTTTGAACGAACGGTTTGCCTTTAAACTGAATCTGCGCTATAGCCTATCTCCAATTTTGAGATATATATCTTATTTGTAATATTAAACAAGACTTAAACGATTTTAATAGTCAATATCTATTCAGATGCTAATAATTTAGTTGCTTCTTTTAGGTCTAAGGATGCTTGATTCAAAATAATCAACAAGAGTTTATCTAATTCAAGCACTCTTCCATACTTTGCTTTTTCCTTGCCAATATCAGACACATCCCGACCTATGGCGCCACCTTCATTAATTGGCTTATTAGATACAGGATATTTTGAAAGTAACGTTAAATAGTATTGATTCTCCTGCTCTTCTAATTTTCTTCGATCTTCCATCAATTTTTTCAAGCCAGCTGGAAGGTTTGAATATGACGATGACGGCTCTGGTATTCTATCTATATATCTATAATTCCCTCTCCGTTTTGCCTTAAAAATAATTTTTCCATCTTCATATTCACTCATTATTTTTTTTATCAATTCTGTTAACTGTAAGTTATTTGAAGCATCCTTACTTTCCAAAAATAGATTAACTTCAAACTTTACATCGCCTAGAGCTAGCGAATAATCCCTTAATGAAATTCCCGTTTCAATATGCGCCTCTAATTTTTTCAATGCCCGGACGGCTTCTTTGGCTGATTCTGCGAATACTTGAATTGAAGAGAATACAATAATAAACATTAGAACCGCTATGATAAACAATTTTCTCAGCTTCATCTTATTCACTTCCTCCCTCTTTAGCTTTTTTCTCCTCTAGTAGATACCTTTCCCATCTTATTCTTGGTTAGTGTCTTTGTTTATCTTTACGGCTTTAGATTTAGCCTTTAAAGATACCTTACTTATTCGTTTTATATAGTCTAAAGCCTGCTTAGCCTCGTCACTATCTACAACTTCTCTTTTTAATATTTCGTTCTGTAAAATTGTTTTCAGAAAATCTTCATCTACTTTAACTGTGGGGCTGATTTTTTTTAATTCTCTCTTAAGTGATAG
This sequence comes from Thermodesulfobacteriota bacterium, assembly GCA_040757775.1. NCBI lineage: Bacteria > Pseudomonadati > Thermodesulfobacteriota > Thermodesulfobacteriota bacterium. The sequence goes on along the minus strand of JBFLWQ010000006.1, from coordinate 960 downwards.
GAGTAACGGTTGGCTGAGTAAAATAGCTGCCAGAGAAAACTTACTTGTAACCTGTTTTTGTTGGTAAAAAGCCGACATTGACGACTGTGTAAATCCCTCTCTGCTCAGGTTTCCTAAGCACTCCAATAATTGTGGATCTTTGGGGTTCGTCTGTAATACATCCAGCTCATACACAAGGGATTTATCAATCGGTTGTTTAAAGTGAATTTTATATATTTGCCAATTGATACCATTACTTAAGATGACCCATTCAATCCCATGATTAGCTCCATAATCAATTGCCTGTTTGATATAGATGTCTTTAAGGGGGCTATCAATTGCTTTTGCCTCGATCAAAAACCGCACTTCATTTCCTACCTTTACAGCTAAATCCACATATGTTCCTCTGATAGCGAATTCTGTCGTTATCTCAAGGTATTTCTTATATCCCAGTATATCTGCTAGCATGTCGGCAATAATTACTACAGTATCAGACTCATTTATGTCCCGGTCTTTTGCTTCCACAAGAATTGATCGGTACTTTTTAAGTTGAGTAATTATGCGTTCTGTAACTTTCTTTGAAATAGCCATTTTTACCCCCTCATTTATGTTTTTAATTTTACCATTCAATCTCCCTGCCAAACGAGATAACCTTGCCATTTATTAATATAGTCGGGAGAGACCTATATTGTTTCATATTTTGGATTGTCACTAATGATTTTGATAATGTTCTCAGAGTATATTAACTGTAATCTCTTTATCATTATAGCACCATCCGATTCGATTTCATAAGGTTGAATTACTGTAGTAGATAATTCATACCAAAAATTGCAGGAACACTATACTTATTTATTGGTGATTGTAAAAGATTTGGCACCATAATATAATGGTGTCATGGACATAAAATCATTCGAACATACCGTAAAGACTGAGAATATAGCTTGGCGGTTTTTAGTAAAGTTGTGTTGGAAAAACTACCGT